>JBMNUL010000001.1:0-53700 GCA_050946255.1 Coriobacteriales bacterium
TACCCGACCTACGACATGTTGATGGAGGCCAGCGAGGAGGAAATCGCTCAAGTAGAGGGAGTGGGCCCGGTCATCGCCTCGAGCCTCGTGAGATTTTTGCACCTTGATGCCAACAGGAAACTTGTAGAGGAGCTGCGCGCATGTGGTGTGAAGCTGGAAGCAGACCAGATGTACCCCACGAAACCCCAGACTCTCGAAGGGCTGACGTTCGTCCTCACTGGAACGCTCGACGGCCTTTCCAGAAACGAGGCCCAGGACATGCTCAAGGAATTCGGGGCCAAGACCGCCGGGTCCGTCTCCAAGAAGACCAGCTATGTCATCGCCGGGGACAACGCTGGATCGAAGCTCACGAAGGCGCAGGAGCTTGGCATCCCGATTCTCGACCAGGCCGCATTGGAGAAGATTCTAGAGACAGGCACTGTCGACGGTATTGAAATCCCCGGTCAGGAATAGGCCCTGTTTCATTTCGGTTTGGGAATAGGTCTCGTTCCATTTCGGTTTGAGTTGGATTGGGAACAGACCTCGCCCCAGTTCGAATCGTGCGAATCTCAGGTCAATGAAGCATGCCCGGGGGCTGATCTGTCCCCGCTAGGGAAATATGCGTAGCCCGATAGAACCCGGCTTGCTAAATCCTGGGCGAGAACTTTGCCCTCATCGCGTCATATCCACGTGACACGACTTCTTCGAAGCCTTCTCCCAGAGCCTGCTTCATGTAGCCGAGTTCCTGCTTGGCGGCGTCTGCGTGGAGCACATCCCCGGCACCTGCGTCGCTTCCAGACGCAATCGTCCCGCCCATAGCGGCCACCTCGGCAACAGCCTTCATCTGCATGTCGGCAATGCGCTTCAAAACGTCATCTGGATAATGCCCCGTTCCAATCAAATTGCAGATTGGAGCGAAGGTCGGCACCCAAATGGTGTCGGATTCCGCCAACACCTTGCGGGATTCTTCATCGGAGAAATACCCGTGCTCGACGGAGTCAACTCCTGCCTCCACTGCGTCCTGTACGGCACGTGCCCCATTGACGTGCGCCATGACGGCCAGCCCCTTGCTGTGGGCGTAACCGATCATCTGCTCCACCAGGTCTCTCGGAAGGGAGTGGCCTGTGATCTTGCCGAATTCGTTGAAGTCCATGATTCCCGAGAGCATCACCTTGACGTAATCCCCGCCAGCATCGGAGATCTCGTCCACCATGGCCTTGAAGTCGTCGATTGTCTCGAATGCGCGGCCGATGAACGACCCGTAATTTCCCTTCTGGTGTATAGGGAAGACCGGTGACGCGTAGGCTATCCCATATTCTGGAGCAATGCTGCGGGCGAGCCATCCAGCACCGAACTTGTCCCCGCCTTCTCGGAGGTAGACAGTGCCGATTTCCGCATATTTCGACAGGGTATTGCGGATGAAATCCTCGTCCGGCTTTGGCTTGTGTCGCCCGATTGCCTCTTTCCAGTTGATTCCATCGAGCACCATATGCACATGACAATCGTGAATTTCCATGAGGACTCCCAGTTCCATTGACCCGCAATACAGGCAATCTAGGTTTGGTTTCGAACAATTTCTCCAAATAGAGGTTAGTCTGTTTCATGGAGTATACTCACTCAATATTGTGAAATGTCCGGCGGAGGCACCGCTGGAAAAGCAAAGGAAGACAGTTGGACGATTTCGAGTTCGTAGATGGGTACCTCGACCGCATCGAGCTCCCCCTTATCCCGTCTGTAGACGCGGACAGCCTCATGCTCTTGCAGACCAACCATCTACGCCATGTTCCCTACGAGAATCTGGATATCCTTGAGGGGGACGTTCCCCTGAATCTTGACGTCGACTATCTGTGGGACAAGATCGTCCGAAGGAAGCGCGGTGGGATTTGCTACGAGCAGAACATCTTGTTCGCTGCGGTGCTCGAGAAGCTCGGTTTCAAGGTGAGGCGCATGGCGGCGCACGACCCGCTTCTTGGCGCTAACGAGTTCGACCACATGTTCCTCCTGGTTGACTTCCCGATGCTGGAGGAGACCTGGGTCAGCGACGTGGGGTTCGAGGACAACTTCTTCGCCCCGATAAAGTTCAGGTCGGACACCTGGCAGTCGGATCTTCGCGACATGCTCAAAGTGGACTCGATGGGTCATGGCGTTTACGACCTTGTCCGGAGGAATTCAATCGGCGACGAAGATGCGCTCTACGAGTTCAACCTCTCCCAGCACTCGGATGCCGACTACAAGCCGAGATGCGACTACTTTGCGACCGACCCCAGGTCTCCTTTGAAACGCGGCCCGGTGATCTCCATCGACGCGCCGGGCGGAAGGAAGCACCTCACACGAGACAAGTTCCGCCATTTCATCGATGGGGAGGAGTTCTCAGTGGACGTTCGCAACCAAGAGCACTTCGATCTGCTTTTGCGTGACGAGTTTGGTTTGGAGCGCTGATCGCTCTGAGCTTGCGCAGGCTTCAAGGCTAGGCTGGCATCTGGATTCCCCTGTGCTCCAGAACCTTCTGGATCATAACGCCGTACTTCTGCATGGTGGCCGGATCGTCCATGCTGCCCAGGAAGAACCCGAAGAAGCCGTAAGCCTTCCCATACTTGCCATACTCGTCGAAGCACCTGTCGACCTCGGCCGATATGCGCTCCGGAGTAGTGTCCGGCATTCCAGGGGCGCCGTTGGAGTCGAAGCCGCCGATGACTGAAAGCTCGTCGCCATATTTCTCGATGATCGAGCAGATGTCGTTTGAAGGTTGTGCGGCTTGCCATGCGACCGCTCCCTCGTCGATGAAATCCGGGATGATATCGGTGCAATATCCACAGCAGTGAATCTGTGGAATCATTCCCAATTCGCGGGCTGCGTCATTTATCTTCTTGTGCGCAGGCTTGATCTGCTGCCTGTAGAGCTCCGGTGACATGAACAGGACCTTGCCGGTGGCCACGTCGTCGTAGTGCACGACCGAGTCGGGCTGCACGTATTTCACCACATGCTCGAGAAGGCGGATTTTGTAGTCTGCGATTGCCATCATCAAATCGGCGGAGGCTTCGGGCTCTTCGAACATCGCAACTAGAGCCCCCTCGAATCCCAGCAGATGCGAGAATCTCAGGAAAACGGAGTTCCAGGTGTGGTATTCCACTACCTTCTCGTCGGGGTTGTTGTCTCCCATCTGGGTATCTATCATCTTCTGCCAGTCGAAGGCATCGAGGTCTGGGAACTTCACGACATCCTCCCAATCGCATACGTCATCGAGAAGGATGATGGAAGGGTCTAGCGCCGGTTGCCCGCCTGCAGAGGCTGTTGGGATCCAGTTGCATCCGAATCCATCGAACCCACCCTCTAAAGGTCCATTCTCAAAAAATTCATGCTGCCCTCCCAAGATGATGCCATCAGTCAAGAGGAAAGGAACATAGTCTGTGTTCTCATGGTTCAGCAGTGCAATGTAGTTCTCCTTGGCGTTCATCATGATGGTTACCCCCTTACCCTTTGCGCATGTATACGCAAGGCAAGTCCGCAGTTTCCACAGTAAAAGCGCATCCGAAAAGCTCAATGTTAGTCAACGATTAACATTGAAAGCGTTAAGGAATAGGATAACAGTTCCACCGCCGGGCGAATGCGGAACTCTGGCATTTTGAGGAAATTGCAGAAAACCAAGTCGAATTTGTAGAAAACGTTTATCGGCCTAGCGCCACAACCGTGCGGGGACCTGTTTGAACTGCCCGATGCCGCCCATGACCTGGCTGCATTGCGCCACTATTGGGGGGTCTGGTGGATCTAAATGGTCTTGCCACGTCTTTGGACACCTCGTGGCACAATCTCGTGTTAATCACGGCCTTTGGCAAATCTCGGTTCTAATCGAGCTGAGACTGAGCCTTCTGCCCGTTGGGTGATGACATGAGGTCGGTGCTGTTCTCGAGCGCGGAAGGATCGCCGTTCTTGTGCTCGACTGGCTCGGCATGGCGTGTCATCAGGTAGAAGAATGGCGTGTCCAGAGCCGCGATTATCAGCTTCACTACATACTGGCCAACCATCATGGCGAACAATTGTGGAACCATAGAAGCATCGAACAGCCAGCCCATCCCAACTCCGAAACCTATTCCGATGAAGAAGAAGGTGTCGATGATCTGGGATGTCATTGTGGAGGCATTGTTCCAAATCCAGCGCTTCCCCTCGGAACCGCCATTCCCGATGATGCGGTTGCGAATCTTGTGGAAGATGAACACGTCCCAAGACTGGGACAGGAGGTATGCTGTCATGCTGGCTATCACGAAGGCAACATTCTGCCCGAGCAGCATCTCATAGGCAGCTTGCATGTCGGAGCTCGTTGCGGGGAGGAACTGCGTGATCACGATCAGGGTTGTGGATATGATCTGGCAGATGAACCCGCACAGCACGACGGTCTGTGACTCTTTTCGTCCCCAGATCTCGCCAATCACGTCCGTCATCAGGAAGGTGATGGCATAGCAGAGCACGGCTCCTGGAACAGATATCGTGCTCCCGAAAAGCGGGATTCCCGTTTGCACTGTCTTTGCGGTGATTACGTTGGAAGTTACAAGCACCACGGAGAACACCATGGCGCAAAGCATGAGGTTACGGTTGGTTTTCTTCATTGAATATGTCCTTAGTCTTTTTAGGTTGGATGTCGCGACAACCTCCCGCAAACGGCGGGAACGTTTAGTTGGCCTCGGGCTTTCGTCGCTTCGGTTGCAGGCAGCCGAATGCAGGCGCGAACCCGAAGCCCAAGTACTCTATTTGTTTGTGTCCGAAAGCTGCTCGAACATTCTCTTCTCGGCTATCTCCTGATAGCCGTAGCGAGGATTGGCCCAGTTGGCGAACGGGTAAATCGAAATGCCTCCTCTCGGGTAGAAAAGTCCGCGCACCTCGATGTACTTAGGGCTCATCAGCATCACCAGGTCCTTCATGATGATGTTGGTGACATCCTCGTGGAAATCCCCATGATTCCTGAACGAGAAAAGATAGAGCTTGAGCGATTTGCTCTCCACCATCCTCTTGTCGGGTATGTAGTTGATGTAGAGGGTGGCAAAATCGGGCTGCCCCGTTATAGGGCACAGGGTCGTGAACTCGGGGCACTTGAATGTGACCATGTAATCGTGGTCGGGATGCTTGTTCTCGAAGGTCTCCAGCACCGATGGGTCATAGTCTGTGCTGTAGACTGTCTTGCCCCCGCCAAGAAGCGTGAGTTCCTCATTCTTGCGGCTTGAATTGTCTAGCATACGGTCCTCCAGGTTCTTCTGCGCCATGCCCGGTCCAAGGGTGGCTCGCCCAGAGACAGACTATAACTCGCAATCACCTTGCAAGGTGCATCTTTGCTGCGGAAGATAGGCTAGCGCGCCGTCCACGCGAGTCGACTGGAAGAGGGTCACGACATCGAAAGTTGCAGAGGGAGAATCGATTTGCCGTGCTTTTTCCAATATGTCCCTGTGGGCCCTCGTGTCAACTTTGCGGGCCAACGTCACATGTGGTTTTATCGGCTTGGGATCGAAGGAAATCTCGTTTTCCGACAGTGCCCTTCGCACGGAGTTTCCGATGTTTGTGATTGTTCCGTTGTCGTCTATACGCGCCACCAAGATGCCGTTCGAGGGCTTTCCGAACCTGCCGAGGCCCAGCAAGGAGGCACTTGTGGGGGAAAGGCCGATGCAAGCCTTCCTCACGATTTCCGCCACATTCGTCACCTTTTCGTCTGGGGTTTCCCCGATGTAGGCGAGTGTGACGTGGTAAAGCGATGGGTCCACGAACCTTCCATCTATTTGCCTTTGCAGATCAGAGGAAAGATCGGCGAGAATTTTCCTGAGCTCTTCTGGTAGCTCCATTGCCACGTACAGTCTCACTTTGCACCCCTCCTGGGAAGGCGGTTTGAAAAAGTCGGCACGGCATGCTTGCGACTGGCAAGGCAGGCCATTTGCCAATCATTGTGCGGAATTTGTGCCGCAGACCATCATCCGCGCCCGAAAGCCCACGGCAGCGCATGGGGCAGTTGTCAAGCGCGGTATACTACGTTCTTGATATTAGCTCACCCCGGCTGGTCTTGTGCAGGTGCGCACATTGCGAGGAGCATTAATATGTGTGCCCGTACTCGGGATGCTTTCGGTCGGACTTGTGCCGATATGTGCATTGCGAGCGCTTTTGGTCTCGCGTTCTCTTGGGGCATTTGCCGGGGTCGCTCTCATTTGGTTTCAAGACGCCTTGCGGGTCCTTTTGGATCATGCGGCATGTTGCAGATTCGGAGTTTTTATGTGCGGTATCGTCGGATACACCGGAACCAAACAGGCCAAGGACATCCTTCTCACCGGTTTGAAGAGGATGGAATACAGGGGTTACGATTCGGCGGGAATGGCGATCCAAACTCCCGATGGCCTCGATGTGGAACGTCGGCTGGGCAAGGTTTCCGAGCTGGATAACCTCGTTGAGAATATGGACATCGAGGGAACTTGTGGAATCGCCCACACCCGCTGGGCGACTCATGGCAAGCCGAGCGAGGCGAACGCGCATCCACAGGTCTCTTGCCATGGGGACATAGCCGTGGTCCACAACGGGATCATCGAGAATTTCGCGATACTGCGTGAACAGCTCATCGCTGCCGGGCACACCTTCGAGAGCGAGACCGACACCGAGGTCATTGCACATCTCGTGGAAGATGCATATCACGAGGAACACGATTTGATGAAGGCCCTCATCTACACATGCTCGAAGCTTGCCGGAGCATATGCCCTCGCAGTGGTCTGCGAGCAGGAGCCTGGCGTAATAGCCGTTGCCCGCAAGGATTCTCCGGTTGTCGTCGGCAAGGGCAAGGACGGTGCGCTCGTGGCTAGCGATATCGTCGTGCTCATCGATGAGACCCGAGACGTTGTGGTCATGGACAATGACACGTTTGCCAAGCTCAGCTGCACGGACGGAGTGCCGCAGATCGAGTTCATGGACATCGATGGCAGGAAGATCGAGCAGAAGACGATTCACGTGGATTGGGACATCTCGGCAGCTGAGAAGGGCGGGTATCCCGACTTCATGCTCAAGGAGATCTTCGAGGAGCCCAGAACCGTGAGGGATACTCTGGCGGGCCGTCTCGTCAACGGGAGGCTGCAGTTCGACGAGCTCAACCTCAACTACGAAGAGCTGATCGCAATCGACCGTGTGTACATTATCGCGTGTGGCACGAGCTATCATGCGGGTCTCATCGCCAAGAACCTAATAGAGCGGTGGAGCCGCATTCCCTGCGAAGTCGAGGTTGCCAGCGAGTTCCGCTACAGGGACCCGATCATCACTCCATCCACACTTGTGGTGGCAGTGTCTCAATCTGGTGAGACGGCGGACACGCTTGCCGCGATCAGAGACGCCAGGATAAAGGGCGCGAAGGTCTTCGGAATCACCAACGTCGTGGGAAGCCAGATTGCAACGGAGAGCGACGGCGTGATCTACATCAAGGCCAACAAGGAGATTTCCGTTGCAGCCACCAAGAGCTTCATCGGGCAGATTACCGCCCTCACGCTGTTGGCGATGCTACTGGGTCAGATTCGCGGCAGGCTCACCCCGAGCCAGATAAGGATGCTCTTCAGGGAGCTGGCGGATACAGCGGGACAGATCGAGACGATTCTCTCCGACACAAAGGTGATCGATGAGGCGGCGAAGGCATGCAAGGATGCGTCCAGCGCGCTTTTCATCGGACGCGGTCTGGGTTCCACTATTTGCTACGAGGGGGCGCTCAAGCTCAAGGAGATCAGCTACTTGCACGCCGAGGCCTACCCTGCAGGCGAGATGAAGCACGGCCCAATCGCTCTTCTCGAGGAAGGTTTCCCGGTTATAGCCGTTGCGACGAACAGCCCCACATACGACAAGGTCGTCTCCAACATTCAGGAATGCAAGGCCCGCGGTGCGACTATTGTCGCCATTGCCACAGCTGGTGACGAGGAGATCAAGAAGAATGCCGACTATGTGATCTACATCCCGAAGGTACGTGACTGCTTCAGCGCGATCACCGCCAGCGTGCCACTGCAGCTTTTCGCCAGATCGGTTGCAATTGCTCGCGGCTGTGACGTTGACCAACCTCGCAACCTGGCGAAGTCGGTAACAGTGGAATAATCGATGATGTGGAACCTTGCGAGGAGATAGATTGAGCGAAGAAACCGATAGCGACCTTGAGCTTCCGATGCAGCTGAGCGTGGAGGAGGGAATGGAATACCTTCTCACGGGAGACTTCAGGGGCAATGCGGAGGTTCCCGTGTTGCCCGCGGAAGAAAGCGAGGCCGAATCTACCGGGACAGGGGCCGTCAACGGAAGTGGCTCCGATGGCGAAGACTCCAAGGTCGGTGAGGCTGAGGCGAATTCGCAGGATTCCGAAGCTGGCAATGGCGAGAAGGATGCGGAGTCTGCCGAAGACGATGACACCAGCGATTCTGAAACTGCCTCTGCCGAATCCGATGGTACGAGCGATTTCGAAGCCCCGCCAGCCAGCGCTGGTGAGAGAGGAGCTGCCTCCGAAGCCGAAACCCCGGCAGATGGCGACTCCAACATCCGCCCTGCAGCGGGTTCGCTGGTCGGTCTCGGTGTGGATATCGTGGAAATCGCTAGAATGGAGAAGATTCTCGAGAGAACCCCGCACTTCAGGGAGAGGATCTACACTCAGGGCGAGCGCGACTACTGCGATTCCAAGCCCAATCCAGCCGTTCACTATGCGTTGTTCTTTGCCGCAAAGGAAGCCGTCTTCAAGGCTCTTGGAACAGGTTTCCGCGGAATGGGAGTGAACGATGTCGAGGTGGTCCACAACCGCTTTGGCAGGCCAGAGGTCGTTTTGTCGGGGGAGGCCGAGAAGGTAGCCGCCGAGCAGGGCGTGCACGAAGTCTATCTTTCCCTCTCCTATACGCACACGACCGGAGTCGCCTCGGCAGTCGCGGCTCGCAAAGAGGATATCCCCGAAAAGGTGAAGCGCGACGATGAGGTTCGCAAGCTCGATCAGCAATTCAAGAACATGAGGGCTATGCTCAATGATATAGATGCCAAGCTCACCGAGATCGAGAACGCAGGAGCTGCTCATGCCGAGTCGGGCGATGGCAATGACAGCTCGGCATCGGAAACGCCGATGATCGAAGAGACAAGCAATATTACTACACCAGCGGATGAAGGCCCCGAGGGACCGCAGGAGGTTGTGGACAATGCCTGAAAAGTTTGGGTCGCACACTATATCCGGAGGGTCAAGTGGCGGAAGGGCCCGGGGATTCGGAGATTTCAGCGACCTCGATCTAGATGGCGATCGGGAAAACGACCTTGACCAAGATGGAAACGGAGAGAATCGCTTCGAGGAAGAGGAGAGATTCGACTTCTCCGTAGATCCCACCGATTACAGGTGGGCCTGGGTTGAGGTAGACAAAGACGCTATTGTCCACAATGTTCGCGAGATCAACAAGAAGATAGGACCCAGGCCACGCCTTCTTGCAACCGTGAAGGCCGATGCCTACGGACATGGAGCAGTCGAGGTTTCCAAGATTGCCCTGTCTGCAGGTGCCGACTGGCTTTCGGTTGCAACAGTTCAAGAGGGTGCCGAGCTGAGAGAGGCCGGCATCACTTGCCCGATTCTCCTTCTCTCGCAGCCTCCTGCAAGGTCGATACCAGCGCTTTTGCACTACAACATCATCCCCTCGGTATACTCCACTGATTTCGCCTTGGCCTTGGGCGAGATGGCGGCGGCACGTGGGTTGGTAGCCGACTTCCACCTCGGCATCAACACTGGGATGAACCGCATCGGGGTCTGGTACGACGACGTCGTCGAGTTCCTGCGCTTGATCTCCTTTCACAAGGGAATCAACCTGGCTGGTACTTTCACGCATTTTGCCACCGCCGATGAATTCGACGACTATGCCTTCATGCTCCAGCTCCGCAGGTTCAAGGAGGCCGTGAACGCAATTCGAGCAGCGGGCTTCGACCCGGGAATCGTGCACTGCGCAAACTCCGCTGCGGCAATTCGCTACAAGGACAGCTGCTTCGACATGGTGCGCGCGGGCATCGCGATTTACGGTCTTCATCCATCGTCGGCGACCCACGGGGTCATCGAACTTTGGCCGGCGATGTCTGTGAAGGCGAGGATCACCGCAGTCAACGAAGTGCCGGTTGGCGAGGGTGTTGGCTATGGGCTCACGTACAGATCCCCAGGTCACGTGAAGATCTGCACGGTTCCGCTTGGCTATGCCGACGGTCTTTCCAGAGCGCTTTCCAACAGGATGAAGGTTCTCTACGACGGCAAGTACTGCCAGCAAGTTGGGAACATTTGCATGGACCAGTTCATGTTCGAAGTCGACCGAAGGTCCACGCTTCTCAACCCGGCATCAGATCCGGAGTTTGGGGACGAGGTCGTCATCATCGGGAGGCAGGGCGACAAGATCCTGCATCTCGACGAGATGGCCGGAATGCTCGGAACCATCAACTACGAACTTGCGTGCAGGTTCGGAATGAGGCTCCCGAAGGTTTACGTGTAGGGAGGTCGAGATGGAGTACAAGGCAAGCGGGAATGCCGATTTGGACGCATGCATGAACGACGCCCTTCAATGTCACAAGTGCCAGCTTTGCGAAACCAGGAACTCCGTGGTCTTCGGTGTGGGGAACCCCAACGCCGAGGTCATGTTCATAGGCGAGGCTCCGGGGAGGCAGGAAGACCTGGGTGCCGAACCGTTCATAGGCGCTGCCGGCCAGTATCTCAACACCTTGCTCGAAATAGCGGGAATCAAGAGGGAGGATATCTACATCGCCAACGTGCTGAAATGCAGGCCTCCTTCGAACAGGGACCCGCATCCCGACGAGATCAAGCTCTGCACCCCGTTCCTGCGCAGGCAGGTCAAGGCGATCATGCCGGATGTGCTGGTCACGCTCGGGAATTTCGCCACGAAATTCGTGCTGAAGACCGACAGGGGAATCACCTCGCTGCGCGGCAGGGCTTATACTGCCGGGAGGTTCTACGTGCTCCCGACCTTCCATCCCGCGGCTGCAATCTACGACAAGTCGAAATGCGAGCTCATGGAGGACGACTTCAGATTGCTGAACGAGTTGCTCAAGGTCGAGCGCGAGCGCAAGGCCGCCGCACAGGGCAAGGCCGAGGCTCAGGATTAACACGGGGCCACCGAGGTTTGATGCTTGGCACCAATGCCGAGGTTTGATTTTGGCTCCACGGCAATTGCTGGCCAATGAGGCACATGATTGTCAATACGAAACGATGGTAGGAGATGGACATGAAAATCGAGTCTGATTCAGTAGAGCAGACCATAGGCTACGGCAAGTCGATAGCCCATCTGCTGCGACCCGACGACATGCTCGTCCTCTGCGGGGACCTCGGCGCTGGCAAGACGCATTTCACCAAGGGCGTCGCGAAGGGGCTCGGGGTGTTCGACGAGATAACCAGCCCCACATTCAACATCCTCCGAACACATGATGGCACGCCCGGCTATGATGACCCAACTGGGAATTTCAACGGGAAAGAGGATATGCCCACGCTCGCGCACTGGGACCTTTACAGGCTGGACGAGCCCTCGCAGCTCAACGACGTCGATTTCTTCGGCATCGTGGAATCTGGCGTGATCTCCCTTGTGGAGTGGGGGGACAAGTTCCCAGATGAGCTTCCAGACGATTACGTCGAGGTCGATATCACGCTCGATGCCGATGGCAAGAGGGTTCTCGAACTGAGCGCCCTCGGGGACCGTGGCAACGAGCTGTTGTCGCAAATCGAGCAGGTGCTTGTCAGCTGAACTGGACTTTTCGATTGGAAAACGGCACGCAATACCCTATCGCAAGACAATTGAGGCATGGTGGAGTTTCCGTGCCGACTACTAGAAGAGAGCATTAGACATGTCCCGAGACGTCATTCTGGCATTCGATACTTCAACCGAGCGGATTGCGCTCGGCGCCGCCCACGACCTTGGCCCATCTGAGATTGGAAAGACCGCAGGGGAGGGGTCCGAGGCGATGAGGAAAGCCATCGTCCACACGGACTCAGTGGAGGCCAAGCGCTGTGCCAATCAGAGGCTCATCTCCGAGATAACGAGGATGATGGACGAGAGCTCGCTCCCCAAGGAATCCATCGGGGCCGTTGTTTGCGGTAGGGGCCCGGGTTCCTTCACGGGGGTGCGCATTGGAGTTGCCACGGCAAAGGGCATTGCAAGCGGGCTCGGATGTCCCCTTTACGGGGCGTCTACCCTCGATGCCGTGGCATGGGAAGCTTGGGCAAAGGGTTTCCGCGGGCATCTTGGCGTTGTCAACGATGCGCTCCGGAAGGAAGTCTATCCAGTTCGCTATGAGGTGGACGATTCTGGGATCGAGCGTCTCGATCCCGACAACGTGGACAAGCCGGCAGCGGCGGCTGAGCGTTGGGCAAGCTACTATAACGAAGATAACGGCGCAGGCTTTCTGTCCATCGAGGAGCCAGGCGTCTTTCTCGCTGGAGATGGTCTCGCGAAGTTCGCGACTGTTTTCGCGGATGCGTTCGTGGTGGCGGGAACGAAGATGACTTTTCTCCCGGAAGAATATTGGGAGGTCACCGGAAGAGGTCTCTTGCTAGCCTATTACGACGACAAGCGCAAGGGACTTTTGGGGTCGGGTCATCCGCAGGAGCTGCTCCCGGTTTACACCAGGCTGTCCGATGCCGAGGAGAACGAGAAAGTCCGCAAGGCTTTGGGAAAGCCGATGCGCGGGGTCTTGGTTAACAAAACCGAGGACTTCGTCGAGAAGTCCGACAGTCCCGAGGGTCTAGATCCCAGTTCTGCAGAAGACGTGCCTCAAACTGGCGTGGCCCTGGAGGAGAAGCTCCAGCTTATTGAGGACCCAGTTTCCCGCGATAACGACCTGTCGGATCTCGACATCGAAGCCGAGCATCCGCTGATACTTGCGATAGAGAGCTCATGCGACGAGAC
Source organism: Coriobacteriales bacterium (assembly GCA_050946255.1). Classification (GTDB taxonomy): domain Bacteria; phylum Actinomycetota; class Coriobacteriia; order Coriobacteriales; family CADBOM01; genus JBMNUL01. Next base: position 12,873 of record JBMNUL010000001.1, read on the forward strand.
TGCCGCCGCCGTTGTGGATGGTGACAAGGAGATGATATCCGATCTCATTGCCACGCAAATCGATTTCCACAAGAGGTTCGGGGGAGTTGTCCCGGAGATTGCCTCACGAAAGCACACTGAGGCCATCGTCGGACTCGTTGAAGAGACTATGGAGCGAGCTGGCGAGAACCTGGGCCTCGGACGGCCGCTCCGTTGGAACGAGCTCGATGCCATTGCGGTGACGCAAGGACCCGGTCTTGTGGGTGCGCTCGTCGTGGGCATGGCCTACGCAAAGGGGCTGAGCTGGTCCACGGGTCTGCCGCTGATCGGCGTAAACCACATGGAGGGTCACATCTACGCAAACCAGCTGGTGAACCCCGACATCAAGCCGCCGATGGTGGTCTCGCTGGTATCTGGCGGGCACACGATGTTGGTCCACGTGAGAGATTGGGGAGATTACGAAGTTCTGGGACAGACTCTGGACGATGCCGTTGGCGAGGCCTACGACAAAGTCGCAAAGGCCCTTGGTCTCGGATACCCCGGTGGTCCTGTTATCTCTAAGCTGGCGGCAAAGGGGGATCCGAACGCCATCGACTTTCCCAGGGCGATGCTCCACAGCCACGACTACCGCTTCTCTCTTTCTGGGCTTAAGACTGCGGTCATGACCTATATCAAGGGAGAGCTCGACGCCGGGCGTGAGCTCAATGTTCCCAACATCGCTGCATCGTTTCAGCAGGCAGTTATCGACGTTCAGGTTGCAAAGGCAGTGAACGCCGTGAGGGAAACTGGAGTCAAGGAGTTCTGCCTTGGCGGCGGAGTGGCGGCGAATCCCGAGCTCCGCAAGCAGCTCAAGGAGGCAATCGAGGCTGAGGGTGTGCACGTCACGCTTCCAGATCTGTCCGCTTGCACTGACAACGCCGCGATGATCGCAGCGGTTGCGGTCGATTTATACGGGCAGGGAGAATTCCTCGACCTCGAGGCGGACTCGCTCCCGAACATGCCGCTCTAGAAGGCGGGTTCACGCACAAGATTCTCTTCCGAACAAGGCACTCTGGAGACAGCTTGGTCCTGTTCAGGCCGGTAGACCCACCTCAGAGTGGGCTCAGTTCAAGCTGCAAATCGTTCTATATGCTGGGAGGCTCGGCCCAATCCCTAGACTCTGCTCAAGCCGCTAGGCCCACCTCGGGATGCCCAGCTATAAAATACGAAACGACCTGCGCCCGGAGCGAAATCCCGAAAGTGCAGGTCGTCGGCGTTCGGCTAAAGACTTGCTATCTGAAGCTGCCTTCTTGGAGTTGAGACTTAGGCAAGCTTTGCAGTGAGCTCGGTGGTACCGATGGTTCCAACTTCGGCATCCTCGCCCTCGACCTCTACGGAAATGTTGTCAACTTCGTCTCTCATGATCTTGCCGAGGAGCTTTCCGTCTGCATAGACCTCCCAAGTGGAGTTTGGAATCATTGGAACATAGATCTCATCTGCGATGAGCTTGAGCATGGCCGATGTCTTCATGTTGTCGAGGGTGCTGAAGACCCTGTGGTTGAAGCCGGGCTCCTCGTCTTTCCCGGTGTCTTTCTGGTCGAGAGTGAAGTCCATAACAGAAGCCATATGCAAACACTGCCTTTCTTTCCCCGTTGTCTCAGAAATTAACACGTTATCTCAGATTGACTGAGAATCGCAAATTCAGTTGTAATCCCGTTTAGAAGAATAACGATTCTGGCGGCTGCAATAAAGATTTTTGACATCAACTGGGGCGATTTCGGGATTCTCTCTAAATTCTGCCATCCAAAAAGGGCAGATTGCTCATCGCCACATACTTGCAGTGAGGCCGATTGACCAAATGTGGGAAGCCGTTTCACATGGTTGTCGTTGACAACATGGCCCATCATTGCGAGAATCACAAATTGTCATCGGGTATTACAGATGGCGAAAAAAGGGGATGTAGCTCAGCTGGGAGAGCATCGCGTTCGCAACGCGGGGGTCGTGGGTTCGAATCCCATCATCTCCACCAATTCGAGACGGAAGGGCCTCTTGTTCTTGAGGAACGAGGGGCCCTAGTTGTACCTGCACATCGTCACTTGACAAGCCCCTAGTTTTCCTGCACATCGTCACTTGACAAGCCCCTAGTTTTCCTGCACATCGTCACTTGCCAAGTACCTAGCCCTTCCTGCACACCTTCGTTCCAATGAGCGCACGGCCCTTGTTGCAAAGGCCCTAGAACTTTTTCGACGGTTTCCAGCTTGCAAAACCTTGGGGGTAGATGGGATACTTAACTCCAGTTCTTTGCATTTCATAGTGGGGGTTTCTGCAGTTGATTACCCAAAAACGAAAAGGAAGGGAATATGGAAAATCGATTGAACATCGGTAAGAAATGGAAAGTGATTGCTTGCGCTGCGCTCGCAATGGTATTCGCACTGTCGCTTAGTGCCTGCGGGTCAAGCGACTCTGGCTCAGGCTCGGGCTCAGCGGGTTCAGGATCGGGCTCAGGCTCGGGCTCAACATCTCAAACGGCATCTGAGGCTTTCAGCAATGGCGGCATATGGTATGTCAGCTATGGCACGGATGGCGTTCCCGAGAAGGACACAGTCATCAGGGAAGTCCTCGTTTTCGAAGACGGGATGGTCACCCCATATCCCATGAACTGGGGAGCCACGGATGACGATCTCACATATGGCGACCTCGACGGACTTTCCGACGATGAGATAATCGATTACGTGAAGAACTTCCATAGATCCAACTTTGATTACTGGATCGAGAAAACGAAGGAAGATAACAGCGATGACAGCACGACGCTGGCCCTTCTCGACTCGGCTACCTATCAGGCTCCAGAGCCCGTTTCGTACGAGCTCAGGGTCAAAACTGATGGCACTGGCAACAATACCGAGGAAGAGACCATCGTCTATACCCACAATCTACTTGACCTTGTGAATGAAAATTCCGTCTATGACCCCTCTGAGGAAAAGCTCAGCTTTGATGCAAGCACCGGCGTCAGCACCGTCTACGACAACCTGTTCGCAGGCTTCACCGGAGACTATGACCTTTACACTATCGTCAGCAGCGAAGAAGCGACGTTCACGCTGGATTCACCTGATTCCAATGGTGTAACCGTGGAAGACTAATCGAGTAGGTGCTGGGTAGTGCCTTAATAGGCTCTCGAATGAAGAAGGGCCTGACTTGTAGATGAGCAGCCTCCCATTTCTTGGACATGAGAAATGGGAGGTTTTCTTGATTGGGCACGATATCTCTATCGAGCTTCAAGCTCTCGGGCTCTTTGTATATTGGATGACGGGGCCGAAGCGCAGCCGAACAAGAGCTTGAGGAGCTCGCGGCTCGCGCAATTGATGAAGATTCTTCTTGTGTCACGGCGTTATTTTCGAGTATCCAGGGCACCCTGCCCTTCGAAAAGCTTGAAAAAACCTATAAACCCACTATAGTATAGGAAATATCTAGCGGCAGAAGTTCGCCATTTAGCGTTCTGCCAAGTTCGAGGTTCTTGGTTTTCGAAGTTTCGACAGCTCTGGCAGCCCGGACCGGAAAGAGGGAAACATCATGATAGTCTCCACAAAGGGAAGATATGCGCTGCGCGTGATGATCGACCTCTCCCAGAATCAGGACAGGGGTTTTATCCCGCTTCGCGAAATTGCCGAGAGGCAGAACATCTCTCCCAAGTATCTTGAAGCTATTGTCAGCATGCTCCAGAAGAGCGGGATGGTCGTTGGCCTTCGCGGCAAGGGTGGGGGATACAAGCTCACCCGAGAACCGAAGGATTATACGGTGCAGGAGATTCTCGAACTTACCGAGGGAACGCTGGTTCCCGTAGCCTGCCTCGAAAGCGATGACAACACATGTCCGAGGTCCGAATATTGCCTGACGCTTCCGATGTGGAAGAAGCTCGACGACATCATCGAGGACTATTTCGGCAACATCACCTTGGAAGATCTCGTCTGCGGTAGGGTCTAGATTCTCTGAGCTGACTCCGCCTTTTTGCGAGATGACCGGGCATTCTTGAAATCGCCTCATTTACTTGCGTGTTATGCCAGTTTGAGGTTGGCTTTCCCGTTCTGCCGGCGTCCCCATTCCCACTAGACTCGCTGCCACGCCCCGTTCTGCCCGTGCGCCCTTTCCCGCTTGACTTGAGCGCCATACCCCGTTCAGCCGGCGCGTAAATTCTTTTCCTAATAAACCTATTGACTTAGTAGGTTTTACATGATATCACACACATGTGCGGGCGATATCGGGCTGAACAGGCCCTGCTCGAAACGATTACGGGAACAATGCCCGCTAGGATGTGGGCAAGTGAAAGGAAGGTCTTGGAATGACGATTCACACCACCATAACCGACTTCATTGGACATACTCCGCTGCTGGAGCTCAAGGGCTATGAGGCAAAGAACGGAGTCAACGCGCACATCATCGCAAAGCTCGAGTATCTCAATCCCGCGGGAAGCGTGAAGGACAGGATTGCCCTCGCCATGATCGAGGATGCCGAGAAGTCCGGGAAGCTGAGGGAGGGCTCTACGATCATCGAGCCCACCAGTGGAAACACCGGAATCGGTTTGGCGTCGGTTGCAGCTGCAAAGGGATACAGGATCATCATCACGATGCCCGAGACGATGTCGGTCGAGCGCCGGCGCATGATGAGCGCTTATGGAGCCGAGATTGTGCTGACTGACGGGTCGAAGGGCATGAAGGGTGCCATCGAGAAGGCGTCCGAGCTGGAGAAGGAGACCGACGGCGGAATCGTCCTGGGCCAGTTCACGAATCCGGCAAATCCTGCTGCCCACAAAGCCACGACTGGGCCCGAGATCTGGAACGATACCGACGGGAAAGTCGACTACTTCATTGCCGGGGTCGGCACGGGTGGAACGCTTACCGGAGTTGGGCAGTTCTTGAAGTCCAAGAACCCTGACATCAAGGTTATCGCCGTCGAACCTGCAACCTCTCCAGTTCTTTCCGAGGGACATGGAGGATCTCACAAGATTCAGGGAATCGGTGCTGGCTTCGTTCCCGATACTCTAGATACCAGCGTCTACGACGAGGTCATCCCAGTTGGAAACGACGAGGCTTTCGAAATCGGCAAGCAGATTGGAAAGACAGACGGATTCCTAGTCGGCATTTCCTCTGGTGCTGCAATCTGGGCGGCTACACAGATTGCTCAGAGAGACGGCAATGCCGGGAAGAACATCGTGGTCGTTCTCCCCGACGGCGGAGACCGTTACCTCTCCACCGATCTCTACGCATAGGAGAGGTCAGAAGTACCGCCTGGGTTTCCCGATTTTGGCATTAACTCGGCTGCCTGATAAATGCCAAGGTGGTGGCGATCAAAGGTTCCAGTTTTGATTCCGAGGCCAGCTCTCGGAGACCGAATCTACTAGATAGAGTTTAAGCATGGGGCCGTGTCGATGAACTGCGTCCCGAATCTTGGAATTGGAAAAGTAAAATTCGAGATTCGGAGGTGCGGCTCACGATGACGCGGCCCCTTTCTTCTTCATAAGGCGCGAGCACTTCGATGGCGTTGTCCTTCGCTTCCCATAAGTCTCAGGCTCGCTGGTGAAGCGGTGGGTTTTGCTTCCCTGCATAGCCTGGCTCTGGATTCTCGCGCCTTTTCGAGGCTTATGAAGTGCATGAACCCGGTTTTCCACACGACAAGGTTCCGCCGTCTGGCGCCTGTTTTCTCCCAATAGTTGAAAGCGTTCAATATTTAATTTCTTTTACTTATAATCACACTTGACAGGTTAACTGTAGGAGTAATACCTGCTGTAAAGGAGTAATTATGGATGCTAAACAGATGTACGACCAGAAGCTGAAGCGAATTCACGATGCGATAGAGCTCAAGGAGCCCGACACAGTTCCATACATGCCGATAGGCCAATGCTATCCCTACATCAACAACGGATACACAATGGCAGACATCCTCTACGACGAGGACACCAGCAAGGCTCTGGAAAGCCTACTCAAGTTCGCCAAGGACACCGATGCCGACGTGGTCATGGGACAGGACTACATCTACATCGGGCAGGGCAAGATCTTGGAGATGACCGACCCGAAATCAATCATGTGGGCCGGTATGCCGAACAGCACGATAGACAAGAACTCGATTCACCAGTTCATCGAGTTCCCAGTGCTTCTCGACGACGAGATGGACATGTTCCTAAACGACAGGTCCCAGTGGATGCTCAGCCATGGTCTTCCCCGCACCGCAGGTGTCCTCGAGCCAATGAAGAACTTCAACGTGAGGAACATCAACCCATATACGGGAACGATGATGCTCTCTGGGCTGATCAGCACCCCGGAATTCAAGGAAATGATCGAGAAGCTCTGGAAGATCAACGATTTAACCGTTGAGAACCAGAACAGGATGCGCAAGCTGAACGCCGCAATCGAGGAGGCCGGGTATCCGGTTCTGGCCCAGGGAATGGCAGCTGTGCCGTTCGATACGTACAGCGACTTCCATCGCGGCACCGTCGACGGACTGGCCGATCTCTACGACAACACTGAAGTTGTGGAGGCGTACTGCGAGGAGGAGCTGGAGAACACGCTCGAATTTGTGCGCATGCAGGGACAGTTCCTCAAGGGGAGGTACGTGTTCATGGCACTGCACAAGGGCATGGACGGATTCATGAGCGACGAGTTCTACGAGAAGTACTACTGGAAGCCTCTGCAGAGGATCATCGAGGAGATCATCGCAAACGACATGATTCCTTACATCTACACCGAGGGCAATTACAATACGAGGCTCAAGTGGCTGGCAGATGTGCCCGAGGGCAAGGTCATCTACCACTTCGAGAACGTCGACATGAAGAAGGCGAAGGAGATTCTCGGAGGCACCGCATGCATTTCGGGCGGGTTCTCGCCTCAGATCCTCGACAGGAAGACCCCCGAGGAGACGCGCGAGGCCGTCAAGAAACTGATGGACGTTTGCGCACCTGGCGGCGGGTTCATCTTCGAGACCAGCTACGGCCTTGATTACGCAAAGCCCGAGAACGTCGACGCGATGACCGAGGCAGTGAGGGAGTTCGGCAAGTACTAGAAGCCAGGGTTCCGCGCGAGCGGATGTATTGCGTGCAAAGACTGTGATGCACGATTGTCCGCTCTGCGAAATCAGAAACGAAATATTGCCGAATATGGAAGGCGGTCGTCCCAGTTGGAACGACCGCCTTTCTCCTCCCGTCTCTCCTCGGGAAGCGGGTTGTTAACAGGAAGTCCTACTCGAACTCGGCCTTGCGCTCCTCGGACTCCTCGGCGATGCACTCGGAAATGCAATCGTAGAGTCCCTCGTAGGTGCTCATCGGCAGACCCTGGGTGATGCAGGGGATGAACGACTTGTGACCGTGGCTGCAGAGCTCGTGCACCTGCTCCTTGACCCACGGCTTGGTCCAGTCGGCCTTCTCGATGTCGGCACCGTCGAGTCCGCCCATGAAGGCGATCTTGTCGCCGTACTTCTCGCAGAGCTCGGGGATGTTGTTGGAGGTCATGCAGCCCTGCCAAACGTTGATGCCCATCTCGATCATGTAGGGGACTAGGGTTGCCGCATAGGAATCGGAGTGATGGACGACATACTGCACGCCGTTCTCGTGATAGTAGCCGTAGATTGTCTTGTAGGGCTCGAGGAAGAACTCCGCGAACATATCAGGCGACAGGAACGTGGACTTGCGGCTGCCCCAGTCGTCGTGATGCAGAATCATATCTGGATGCAGGTGCGAGATGAATCCATCTGCCAGCTTGAGCTCCCAGTCGGTGAGGAACTTGATGAGCTCGTGGACCTCGTCCGGATACTCGTAGAAGGCGGCGAGGGCCTCGGTCATGGATGCGAGGTAATGCAGCTGCTCGAAGAGGCCTGGTGCAACAAAGGAGCAAGCGAAGACCTGCTCGCGGTCGATCTTCTCGGCCTCGGCAATCCAGGGCTCCCATGCTGACTCGGGGTAGTCGATGTTAGGAGCCTTCACATAGTCTTTCCAATTCTCGAAGTCCTTGATTACGAGAAGATCCGGGGTGTCGAGCGGGAAAGCGCCCGGCTGATCCTCGCGGTACTCCTGGGTAACTCCCCAAGGGTTGACCTTGCGGGTGCCCTTCTCAGGAGGCATTTGGTCCATGCTAAAAGGATAGAAGGCAAAAGCCATGAAGTCATACTGGTTGACGAACCTCTCAGGATGTCCCCCTGGAGTTATGGTCTCGATGAAATTCTGTCTTGGTGTGAGCATCTAGATACCTCCTACTTTCGTAGATGATGTGAGCGGCAATATCCGATTTGCCGCTCTGGTTATTGAAATGGACGTCCAGACGAGTCTGCCCATAAAACCCTTACAGATGATATCAGAACAGAAAGACCGGGTCAGGATTTTTCACCTGGCCCGGTCACAACACGGCTTCAAACAAAGTCTACTTGCTTAAAAATCCGCTAGAGACTGTCTTTAAATGCGCTTAAATCTGATGCTTGGCGAAATAGGCCTCAGAGACCTTTTCGATTGCCTTGTCCGTTGCCTCGTAGACGCCTGGGAAGGTGCTCATCGCGAGACCCTGGCTGGCACCTGGGACGAAGTTGAACGGGCCATTCTCCTCGCATGCCTTCATGACCTGCTCGTCGATTACCTCCTGGGTCCAACCCTCGTAATCGATGTGAGCGGAGTTGATGCCGCCCATGTAGGTGATCTTGTTGCCGTACTTCTGCAGAAGCTCGGGGATGTTGTTGGACTCCATGACGCCCTGCCAAACATCGATGCCGATTTCGATCATGTAGGGAACCAGGGTTGCCGCATAGGAGTCGGAGTGGTGCACCACGATCTGGACTCCCTGCTCCTTCCAGTATCCATAGAGCGTCTTGTAGGGCTCGAGGAAGAAATCGGCCCACATGTCAGGCGAGAGGAACGTCGACTTCTGGGTGCCCCAGTCATCGTGATGGAAGATGGCATCGGGATGGATGTGCTTGCAAGTGTCCTCGGCCATTTCGATTTCCCAGTCGACGAGGAACTTGATCATCTCGTGGACCTCGTCTGGGTACTCGTAGAATGCGGCTAGGGTATTGGAAATCTCAGAGAGGTTGTGCAGCTGCTCGAAGATTCCCGGAGCGATGAACTGTGAGACGTACTGCTTGCTGCGGTCGACTGCCTCGGCCTTGGCGACGAAGGGCTCCCACTCGGCATCGCTGAAAGTGTTCCTCGGCGCCTTGACGTACTCTTTCCAGTCCTCGAAGTCCTTGTTCACGATCCTGTCGGGAGTGTGCACCGGGAATGCGCCGGGCTGGTCCTTGCGCCACGATCTTGTGATTCCCCAAGCATCTACGACGTTCTCGTCACCCGGCATTGGCTGGGGGCTGATCGTGTAGAAGGGGTGGAACATCATTGCCAGGTACTCGTACTGCTTGACGAACCTGTCGGGATGGCCGACTCCCTTGCCCTTCCTGCACTCATCGAAGTTCTCTCTAGCTGTAAGCATCTATCCAGTCTCCTTTCCTGGTCGCCCTCTATCGCTTTCTCGAAGATATAGAGGGCTCTTCTGCCTAAACAGAATTTAACTAGGTCGAACAAGTAGCTAAATTGTAATGCTTGTGGAGCCATAAAGGTTTTGCGAATAGCAAAGAGCCTTTTTGGTTGGGAAACGGATTTGCCAGAACAGCTGAAGCCGGCTAGCTTATCGTGCGGAAAAGAGCCGTTACCTTGCCGAGGATCGTGACATCGGTTGCGTAGATTGGGTCCATGGTGGGATTCTGCGGCTGCAACCTCACGCGGTTCTCCTCCTTGTAGAAGGTCTTGACCGTTGCCTCTCCATCGATCATGGCGACGACGATCTCCCCGTTGCGTGCGGTGTTCTGCTCTTCGACGACAACTATGTCCCCATCGAGGATTCCGGCGTCGATCATAGATTCACCAGAAACGGTGAGCAAGAAAGAATTTTTGTCGCCCACGATTTGCTTTGGAAGGCCCAATGTCTCCTCGATGTTCTGCTCGGCGAGAATCGGGGTGCCGGCAGCCACGCGGCCAACCAGTGGCAGGGGAACGACGTTGCGGTAGACTTCGTCAATCTCCTCTTCCGGCAAGACGCTGTCTGCATTGACAGCCTCGTCGGGATACATCTGCTCTAATTTCTCGACGTTCACGGTTATCGCCCTGGCAGACGATGAGCTCCTGCTGATGTAGCCCTTCTTCTCAAGTGCAGTTAAATGCGAATGCACGGAAGAAGACGACTTCAAACCGATGGCATCGCCGATGTCCCTCACGCTGGGCGGATATCCGTTGTCCCTCGTGTAGACCCTGATGTAATCGAGAATTTGCCTCTGCCGATCGGTGAGCTCTGACTTGGTCATTTTCGTCCCTTTCGCCTTCACTGCTGCAACGATTATACACAGAGATGAAAATAGAATCAAACAAATGTTCGATATTCTCTTGATTCGAACAAAAGTTCGATATATACTTCCCTTACCAAACAGATGTTCGAGTGTTTGCAAAAAGTTGCGATGGGGGTTGGGTCCGGCGATGAAGGACTGCGGCAGCTATTGCAAACGGAATAACAAGAAGAATTATTGTCCGCCGGAGATTGTAAAAATAAATCACGGCAAGCACGGCAAGAGGAGGACATGAGATGAGCAGAGAAGCAGTTGTGACGATTCGTGATTTCACGCCCGCTGTAGAGGGCAATGAAGTGAAGACGATAGGGGAGGTTGCGGGCAGCGTTCGCGATTTCCTGAAGATGCTCATCGCAGAGGCAGTGGCCTGGTTCAACGATCTTCCCGAGGTCCAATCGCTCAAGACCGGGAGCAGCGCCGGAGTCACCGTCCATAATCTCACGATGAAGGAAAAGGTAATTTTCGTGGCAGGCGTGTGCTTTGCGGTTGTCCTCATGGCAGGGCTCGCGGCTGTCGTGCCTGCATGATCACGGTCCATGCCCCTTGTGAGGGGTGTGAACCGGGAAATCCAGAACGTTGCAGCGTGGTCCCTTTCGTTCTGGAAGATGTCGAGGGGGAGCTTTGGAAAGCTCCCCCTCGAACTGTCTTTGGTCCCGGATGAACGTTGGGGTGTATCGCCAAATATCGAAATCGGGCAAAGATGGGGTGACCACAAATTTCCGCTTGGGTATCCCAAGCCAGGCATCACCGAATATCGAAAGCGGGAAACGATAGTGAAAATATAGACGTTTCAGCAGCTCATATAGGGTAGCATTACACTTGTCTATAAAACAATTCCTTTGGAGATCTAATGCGAGACGTTTGCATTATCGGCGCCGGAATAGCCGGCTGTAGCTGCGCCCGAGAACTCTCCGCATACGAACTGGATGTCGTGGTCGTGGATTCTGGCTACGACGTGTCATGCGGGACCACTAGGGCAAACAGCGGAATCGTTCACGGAGGATACGACCCAGTGCCCGGAACCCTCAAGGCCAAGTTCAACTTGCAGGGATCGTTGATGTTCGAGGACCTTTCGAGAGAACTCGGATTTTCCTATAGGCGGTGCGGCTCTATGGTGGTCGCCTTCTCGCAGGACGAGGTGCCCTCCATCGAAGCGCTGCTCGAGCGGGGGATCCAGAACGGGGTAGAGGGCCTTCAGATCTTGGACAGCCAGGCTCTTCACGACAAGGAGCCGAACATCAACCCAGAGGCTGTTGCCGCGCTATGGGTTCCGACTGGAGCGATAGTCGACCCATATGGTGCATGTCTGGCGTTCGCCGAGAATGCAGTCGATAACGGTGTCGAGTTCAAATTCTTGTCCGAGGTCGTGTCCGTTGAGAAGGTTGCAGGAGGGTTCGAGGTCGAGGTTGTCAACCGCGAGACCGGAGCGCATGAGAAGATCGCCGCGAGGACGGTTGTCAACGCATCCGGTCTTTATTCGGGCAAGATCAACTCGATGGTGAGTTCCAAAGCCTTCACGATAACCCCACGTGCAGGTGAATATTTCCTGCTGGACAAGACATGGGGAGATGCTTTCCATTCCACGATATTCCAAGTCCCCACCAAGAACGGCAAGGGCGTGCTCGTCTCGCCGACCACTGGCGGGAATATCATCTTGGGGCCAACGGCTGTTCCGAGGAAGTCCCCGGAAGAAACTCAGACCACGACCGAGGGACTGGCGCAGGTGCTCGAAAACGCCGGGAAGACCTGGCCCAATATCCCCACCTACGACATCATCACCAATTTCGCAGGGCTAAGGGCATCTTGCCTTGACGACGGAGACTTTCACATCGGTCAGCCCGACGATGCTCCTGGGTTCTTCAATATCGGGGGATTTGACTCCCCGGGTCTCACAGCGGCCCCAGCCGTGGCGAAGGAGATAACCTCCCAGATTGCCGAAATGCTCTACGCCGTGCCCAACAAGAGCTTCAATCCCCATAGGGAGGCACCGAGGAGATTCTCGACGATGACGAACGAGGAGCGTTCGGCGGCAATTGCGGAGGATAGCCGTTGGGGGCGTATCATCTGCAGATGCGAAGAGGTCAGCGAGGCGGAGATAGTCGCGGCAATCCACTCGCCAATCCAGGCATACACCACCGATTCGATAAAGTGGCGCACTCGAGCCGGGATGGGCAGGTGCCAGGCCGGATTCTGCCTGCCCCTCGTTGCGGGGATCATCGCCAGGGAAACCGGCTGCGATGTGACCGAGGTCCGAAAGGGAAACCTGGGGTCTCGCCTTGCAATCGGCCATAGAGGGTGTCTGGACGCCCTTCCCGAGGTCACGATGCCAGAGGGGATGGACTAATGAGGCGAAAAGTCGAGATAGCGGTTATCGGTGGAGGAGCTGCAGGACTTGCAGCTGCCACCGCGGCATTCGACGAGGGCGTTCGCGACATCGTCATTTTCGAGAGGGAATCCGCTCCAGGAGGGATTCTCAAGCAATGCATCCACAACGGTTTCGGACTCCACAGGTTCAAGGAGGAATTGACCGGCCCGGAGTATGCAGCACGCGAGTTCGATGCGGTGCAGAGCCGCGGCATCGAAATCGAGTACGAGGCCACCGTCGTGTCGCTGGACAATTCGAAGCACCTTGTTGTCGCCAGTCCAACGGTTGGCCTTCTCGAGGTGGAGGCAGAGGCCGTGGTCCTGGCGATGGGGTCGAGGGAGCGCACGAGGGGCCCTCTCAGAATCGCCGGAACGCGACCGGCTGGAATCTACACTGCTGGAACCGCACAGCACATGATCAACCTAGAGGGAATAATCCCGGGCAAGAACATCGTCATGCTCGGGTCAGGCGACATCGGGCTCATCGTTGCAAGGCGCCTCGCCTATGAGGGCGCCAACGTGAAGATGGTGCTCAACAGATCGCATTTCTCCGGAGGGCTCAAGCGCAACATCGTGCAGTGCCTGGACGACTATGGAATTCCGCTGCGCCTCCTGCACACGATCACCAACGTGTACGGGAAGGACAGGGTCGAGGCCGTGGGCGTTTCCGATGTGGACAAGGCAACCAAGCTCGCAATTCCCGGAACAGAGAAGGTCGTGGAGTGCGACACCATTCTCCTCTCCATCGGGTTGCTGCCCGAAAACGAGCTTACCAGGCAAGCGGGAATCACCATTGACAGGGGGTCTTCTGGAGCATTTGTGGACGAGAACTATCAGACCTCCATGCCCGGTGTGTTCTCTGCCGGCAACGTGCTGCACATCCACGATCTCGTCGACTTCGTTTCCGAAGAGGGCGAGGGTGCTGGTCGTGCGGCTGCACGATATGTTCTCTCGGGAGGCGGCAGAGGAGACGGGGAGAATTTGGAAGAAGCAACCGAAGAGACGACCTACACCCCGGTCAAGCCTTCAACTGGTGTCAAGTACGTGGTTCCGCAGCACGTCTCCTCGAAGGCCGAAGGCAAGGTCACGCTGAGGTTCAGGGTTCGGGATATCTACAAAAAGGCGCGTATCCACGTAATGGCGGACGGACGCGAGGTGAAAACCGCACGGCGCAACATTCTCGTGCCGGCGGAGATGGCCCAGATTATCCTGAATGCCGGAGACATTGTCGGAGCCTCCTCGGTTGAGGTATCCGTGGATTCGGAGGGGTGAGCAATGCCGGATAGCGCTAGAAACATGAGCTTCACCTGTGTCAGCTGCCCACTAGGATGCCAGCTCGAAGTGCTTGTCGACGGTGGAAACGTGGTATCGGTTACGGGGAACAACTGCAACCGCGGCGTGGAGTACGCCAGAAGCGAGGCAACGGACCCCAAGAGGGTCGTGACGGCACTGGTAGATGTGCGCGATTCGCAGATGCCGGCGTCCTGCCGCACCGAGTCGGCAATATCCAAGAGACTGATTCCCCAGTGCCTCAAGGTCCTGCGCGGAATCGAGCTCGAGAAGCCGGTGCGTATCGGACAGGTGATTGTCGAGAATGTGTGCGACACCGGGGTCAACATCATCGCAACCAAGGACATCCTCTGAGGTGTGCGCACAAGCGGCGTCGCCGGGGTCAACGTCATCGCAACCAAGGACGTCCTCTGAGGTGTGCGCACAGACACCACATCATCTTGTTTTCTCTTCTGGTAAATGCAAAGTTACAAGTTAGATGTTGTTTTACTCTGAATGTTGTTGACATCCGGCAAATGTGGTTGCGGGGTGTATACTTTATTTGAAAATTTTTAGCTGTTTCAATCTCTATTTGTTCCCACCTTCGAGACGAAAAGGGTGACCATTCATGTATTGCCCAGCATGCAATTACGAGGACACCAGAGTCATCGACTCCAGATTGGTGGAAGACGGCAAGGCCGTTAGAAGGCGCCGCGAATGTCTCAAGTGCGGCCATCGCTTCACAACATATGAGAGGCTGAACGAAAAGCCCCTCATCGTGATAAAGAAGGACAAGAGCTCCGAGCCTTTCGACAGCAGCAAGATCCTCCGTGGCCTGATGACGGCCACTGCTAAGCGCAATGTCCCTATCAACGTTCTGCAAGATCTTATTGCCGACATTGAGAACGAGCTCAGGTCCAGCAGCCGAAGCGAGGTAACCTCGACGATGCTGGGCGATATGGTGCTTGAGAGGCTGAGGGACGTCGACGAGCTCGCATACATTCGGTTTGCTTCTGTGTACAAGGATTTCAAGTCGATAGATGAGTTCGCTGACGCGATAAAAGGGCTCAATTAGCGGCATTTCACAATCTGGAGGAGCCCGCATTCATTAGTGTTAAACTGTTCACATTAAACAGGTGTTTCAGCCGGCATTTTTCGAATCAAGAGGCTTTCTTCCCATGGACAATCAGCTTGAGGCCAAATTCTCGCAAACGGACGAGGGTCCAGATCTTGTCATCATCACTGGGATGTCGGGTGCAGGCCGAACCGAGGCAATGCACACCTTCGAGGATCTGGGCTACTTCTGCATAGACAACCTGCCGCCGTCGTTGCTAATCAACCTGGTCTCCCTGGCCAGCCGTCCCGACGGGGAGAGTCGCAAGTTGGCCGTTGTCTGCGACCTGCGCTCGCGTGAGTTCTTCCCGGAACTGGTCGACGAGCTCAAGCGAATCTCCGAGGCGGGCCTCTCCTACACGGTGCTTTTCCTTGATTCCGACACAAAATCGCTGCTCACCAGATTCAAGGAGACGCGAAGACGCCATCCTCTCTGCGAGGGTGGCATGACGATTGTCGCTGGCATCGAGAAGGAGCGCAAGTTGCTCGAAGATGCCAAGGAAATTGCAGATTACGTTATCGATACCGGTCAGATGAAGCCCCAGGAGCTTCGCAAGACCATCCGCTCGCTGTTCTCCACAGATGGTGGAATCGACGGGCTCAAGGTCTCCGTGTTCTCCTTCGGCTTCAAGCACGGCACTCCGATGGACGCAGACATACTTATCGATGTGCGATTTCTGCCAAACCCGTTCTACGAGCCGGATCTCCGCTTGCACACGGGCCTCGATGATGATGTACGCGAGTTCATCCTCAGCAAGCCACAGACCAAGGAGTTCTTGGACAAGTGGTATGGGCTGCTCGACGTCGTCATGCCCGGCTATGTGGAGGAGGGGAAGCAATACATCTCCATCGGCTTGGGCTGCACCGGCGGTCAGCATCGCAGCGTGACTTTGGCACAGGAGACATACGAGCATCTCGTGTCGAAAGGTTATTCTGCGACGATCACGCATCGTGACATCGCTCTTGCAGAGGTGAACTGATGGATACCTCTCCAGATGTGGCAAATCTCCCGCTTTCAAGCTCGGGGTGGAACCTCAAGGATTCCCGCGAGAAGATGGGCGACAAGTTCAAGGGCTACAAGGCCGTTGTCATAGGTGGCGGAACTGGAGCTCCAGTTTCGATAAAGACGCTGCTGGCAATGGGAGTGGAGACCTCCGCTGTCGTGGCGATGACCGATGACGGCGGATCGACAGGTCTGATAAGGGAAGTCACCGACGCCATTCCTCCCGGAGACATCCGCAAGTGCCTCACGGCGATGGCAGCAGATGGGTCGGATCCCATGGTGGAGGCGTTCAAGTACAGGTTCAACTACGCCTACAACCACACGCTCGGGAACCTGATGATCACGGCGCTCGCCGATGTCTCCTCGTTCACCCAGGCGATATCTATCTGCGAGAACATCTTGGGGTGCATCGGACACGTCTACCCCTCGACTCTCGATCACATCACGCTCGAGGGAATCACGAGGGACGGCAGACTCCTGCACGGTCAATCTACGATAGCCCACAGCGATACGGCGCTCGACCATGTTTGGGTGAGCCCGGAAAATCCCGCTCCATACCGCCCTGCTCTCAAGGCGATTAGAGAGGCCGACATGATCGTCTTGGGTCCTGGCTCCCTCTTCACCTCCATCATCCCCAACCTTCTGATTCCAGGGGTAGTCGATGCGATAAAGCAGAGCGGGGCAAAGACCGTGTTCCTATGCTCGGTGGCGGACATGCAGGGCGAAACCTGGGGGCTCG
The DNA here is from genome assembly GCA_050946255.1 of Coriobacteriales bacterium. Taxonomy (GTDB): domain Bacteria; phylum Actinomycetota; class Coriobacteriia; order Coriobacteriales; family CADBOM01; genus JBMNUL01. Next base: position 29,675 of record JBMNUL010000001.1, read on the forward strand.
ATTGCTCCGAGCATGTGCAGGCGCTTCTGGACCACGGCATGCGCGATATATTGCACGTGGTATGCATCAATTCGGTGAAGAAGACTCCGGATGCCAATTCCACTGCTGAGATGGTCGCTCTGGGGAAAATAGATCCCAAGGATGTTCAGATCAGGGAGTTCGAGACTTTCAGCGCCGATAGCGACGAGGTTCCAGGTAGCAACATTGCCACGCCGAAATCAAGGGTGCTACGCCGCGTACCTGTCAATGTCGAGATCGTGAACCGCATCAAGCGGTCTGTGCCGATCGTGATCGAGAGGCAGTTGGCCGATCCGATTTTCCCAACGTGGCATAGCCCTAGGGTGTTGGGAGAGGTTTTCAAGGGGGTGTTGGGCCTTTGTCGTTCGCCGGAGAAATAAGAGACGAGCTATCGAGGGTCGAGCCCCATTGCGAGGACTGCAAGAAGGCAGAGCTTTCGGCGCTTATCAAGATCGGTGGCAAGCTCTCTGCAAACTACCGTCTCGAGATAACCACGGAGACGGCTTCTGTTGCCCGCAGGATTGTCGGGCTCATCCATGACGTGTTCTCGCTCAAGACCGAGATAACCACCAGGAAGAGCGTCCTGCACAAGTCTTACAACTACCTGATTACCGTTCCTGCCCAAATTGGGCTGGAAGACGCACTCCACGAATTGGGGATTATCTCTGACGAGGGGTTGGAGTTCGGAGTTCCTCCCAGCCTTTTGAAGAAGGAATGCTGTCGTGCCGCGTTCCTCCGGGGGACGTTCCTCGGAGGTGGGTTCATCTCCGATCCAAGGGGCGATTTCCACTTCGAGCTGACGACTGCCCACGAGGAACTAGCACAGGGAATCGCCGGAATCATGGTTGACATTGGAATACCGGCAAAGGTCTCTCAGCGTCGCGGAACCTACGTGATCTATCTCAAGGGGGCAGAGGGAATCGCAGACTTCCTGGCTTTCACTGGAGCGCATCGCGGGGTGCTGGCGATGGAGAACATCCGCGTGACGAAGTCGGTCAGAAACGATGTCAACCGCAGGCTCAATGCCGAGATGGCAAATCAGGCCAAGAGCATCGATGCCGCGATGGAGCAGGTTCGCGCCATCCAGACATTCATTGACAAGAAGGGGCTGGAGAGTCTTCCTCCCGCACTACAGGATCTGGCACTGTTGAGGTTGGAGCATCCTGATGTATCATTGCGAGAGCTAGGAGAACTTGCCGACCCACCGCTTTCAAAGTCGGCTGTTTATCATAGAATTAGACGTATCGAGGCCATGGCCAAGGACATCAAATGAGGAAATATCCGAGTCATTAGCGAGTTTTGCACGTTTTCTCTCAGCTATTGACTTGGCAGCTTTCAAATAATTCTTGCGGCGAAAGGATTTTATAGTGGCTATCAAAGTTGGCATCAACGGATTCGGACGTATCGGCAGACTGGTTTTCCGGGCTATGGAGAAGGACCCGGATTTCGAGATAGTGGCAGTCAATGGCACTAGGGATCTTGCAACGGCAGCCCATCTTCTCAAGTACGATTCTGTTCACGGGCGCGTCTACGACAGCGTCGAGGTCGGCGACGGCGGCATCGTGGTGGATGGGCATTTTGTCCCCGTCTACAACGAGCGTCAGGACATCTCGAACATTCCGTGGGACAAGTACGGTGCAGAGGTCGTCATAGAATCCACCGGAAAGTACAAGACCGGAGCTGATGCCAGCAAGCATCTCGGTGGGAGCGTCAAGAAGGTCGTGATCACGGCTGCTGGGAAAGACGTGGATGCCACGATCGTCATGGGCGTGAACCAGGAGATTTACGACTACGATAAGCACAACATCGTCTCCAATGCATCATGCACCACCAACTGCCTTGCCCCCATTGCCAAGGTCCTCGACGACTCCTTTGGAATCAAGCGCGGCTACATCAACACGATTCACAGCTACACCAACGATCAGCAGATGTTGGACAAGTCCCACAAGGACCTCCGCCGTGCACGTGCCGGCGCCGTCTCGATCATCCCCACCACCACCGGTGCCGCCAAGGCAATAGGTGTGGTTCTGCCACAGCTTGCCGGCAAGCTCGATGGAATGGCCACCAGGGTCCCGACTCCCGATGGGTCGATGGTCGACCTCGTGGTGGAGCTTGAAAAGGAAGTCACCAAGGAGGAAGTCAACTCTGCGATGAAGGCTGCCTCCGAGGGCTACATGAAGGGCTACATCGAGTACTGCGCCGATCCGATCGTCTCCTGCGACGTCATCGGGAACAAGTACTCGGCGATTTTCGATAGCTTGCTCACGATGGTCACCAACGAGCCTTCCAACATGGTCAAGGTCATCGCCTGGTACGACAACGAGGCCGGATATTCCGAGAGGGTCAAGGATCTCGCCAAGTTCATAATGCAGAAATAGCTGCTCAAAATATGTAGAAAATGCGGCTGCAACCTCGGATTGGCTGCAGCCGCATCATTTAGTGGGATAATACAATACATTTAGCAACATTAATCTCAGAAAAGATAAACCCAATATCGAATCGAGGCGATATGAAGAGCATTCGCGATGTTGACGTGAAGGGCAAGCGCGTTTTGGTGCGCGTCGACTTCAACGTCCCAATGTCCGAGGGAACCGTTACAGAGGACAAGCGCATCCGTGGTGCGCTCCCAACCATCGAGTACCTTCTAAACAACGGGGCCAGGGTCATCTTGGTAAGCCATCTCGGCAGGCCTTCCGGTAAGGGCTTCGAGGCCGAGTTCTCGATGGTGCCCGCGGCCAGGGTCTTGAGCAGGCTCCTCGGCAAGACCGTTAAGACCGTTCCGGTGGTCATCGGAGACAGGGCGATCAATGCCTCAAAGTCTCTCGCAGACGGCGAGATCATGATGGTGGAGAACGTCAGGTTCGATGCCAGGGAGAAGAAAAACGACCCGGAATTCGCCCAAGAGCTCGCAAAGCTCGGAGATATCTACGTCGACGATGCCTTCGGATGCGCTCACAGGAGCCATGCCTCGATCGATGCGATCACGAAATACCTGCCCTCTTATGCAGGCTTTCTGCTGCAAAACGAGGTCGAAACCCTTACCGGCGTAGTGGAGAACCCAAAGCGTCCGTTCATGGCGATTCTCGGTGGAGCAAAGGTCTCAGACAAGATTGCCCTGGTCGACAGAATGCTCGACAACGTTGACTCCCTTATCATCGGTGGAGGAATGTGCTTCACGTTCCTTAAGGCAAAGGGTTACGAGACCGGCACATCGCTCGTCGAGGCAGATTGGGTGGAGCGCGCAGGCGAGATGCTTGCCAAGGCGGAGAAGAACGGAGTCGAGCTTCTGCTCCCGCTCGATTTCGTGGTCGCGGATATGCTACGGGAGGATGCCAGCACCAAGGTCTGCTCTGTCGACGAGATTCCCGACGACATGATGGGTCTCGACATCGGTCCGGCCACCTGCGAGTTCTTCAAGGAGAAGATTGCGTCGATGAAGACGATAGTCTGGAACGGTCCCATGGGCGTCTTCGAAATGAAGCCGTTCGAGGACGGGACCAGGCGCGTGGCACAGGCCATCGCATCCAACAAGGACGCGATTACTGTCATTGGTGGGGGAGACTCAGCTGCCGCTGTCTCGAAGTTCGGTCTCGAGGACGAGATGACGTTCATCTCCACCGGTGGAGGAGCCTCTATGCAGCTGCTAGAGGGGACGCCCCTTCCCGGAGTCGTGGCCTTGAACGCCCAGGAGTAGAATCTTCTGGAAGCTCGATTGTCGCAATACCGCGCTCGGAGGGCTTTCCCGCCGGGCGCGTTTTATTTCAAAGCTTCAAGTTAGTGGAAGAGGGGGACCTCAGATGTCTCGCAAACCTGTAGTCGCTGGAAATTGGAAGATGAACACCACTTGGGGATCTGCGGTCAGGCTATCGCAGACGATCTCCGACAACTGCCTCGGCAAGTACGAGGACCTGGACATCGTTCTCTGCCCGCCCTTCACATGCATAAAGGGAGTCTCGAACGTCCTGGATTTCGATAGGTCGACGATCAATGTCGGCGCACAGAATGTGCACGAGACCATGCCAGAGGGCAATGCCGCTTGCACGGGTGAGATTTCCGTGGAGATGCTGGTAGATCTCGGCTGCTCCTACTGCATCGTGGGTCATTCCGAAAGAAGGGCCGCCAATGGGGAGACCGATGCCTTGGTCAACCAGAAGGCCAAGCTGCTGCTCGACCACGGATTGTTCCCGATAATCTGCTGTGGGGAGAGCGCGGAGACCAACGAGAGGGGAGACACTGCCGAGTTCGTCTCTGGCCAGGTTTCCGCCGCGTTGGATGGAATCTCCTCGGATAAAGTGACGTCCATTGTTATCGCCTATGAGCCAATCTGGGCGATTGGAACCGGCAAGGTACCTATTCCCGAGGACGTAGACGTCATCCTATCTGGGATTCGCGAGGTCGTGGCAAACGGCTTCGGTTCTGATGCGGCGCAGAAGATCAGAGTCCTCTATGGCGGGTCGATGAAACCCGAGAACGCCGAGATGTTCCTCAAGATGGAGAATATCGACGGCGGTCTCATTGGAGGGGCCTCGCTCGATGCCTCCAAGTTCGTGGATATCATCGAGACCTGCTACAACGTAAAGTGTCGATAAACGCCCGTTTGCCATAAGGAACTGCACCTGCTATTCCTCAGGTGGCATTCTTAAATGAGAGCTGAACCTTGCTCTGGAGAATGCTCCTGCCCTTGCTGTCTTCTCCGGTTCTTAATTGATGAAAGGCGGTATCTGTCATGAAGAGTCCTGCGCTGTTGGTTATCATCGACGGATTTGGAATCGATGCACCAGGTCCAGGGAATGCCGCATCGCTTGCGAACAAGCCGTTCATCGACAGCCTTCTGTCGGGCGACGTGTATCCCGCGAGGACAATCGAGGCTTCCGGTGAGGATGTGGGATTACCGGCAGGGCAGATGGGAAATTCCGAGGTAGGACACTTGAACATCGGTTCCGGCAGAATCGTCTACCAAGACCTCTCCCGCATCAACAATGCCGTGGCGGATGGCACCTTCTTCACGAACCCGGCGTTCACGAAGCTGTTCTCGGACGTCAAGAAAAACGGCGGTGCGCTGCACGTTATGGGGCTTCTCTCCGACGGAGGTGTGCACAGCGAGTTCACCCATCTCAAGGCAGTTCTCGAGATGGCCGCCCAGAGCGGAGTGGGGAGGATCATCGTCCATCCTTTCCTAGACGGCAGGGATGTTTCCCCCACAAGCGGTGTCAAGTACCTAAAAGAGCTCGAGAAGCTGGTCAAGATCATCTCCACCGATTCTGACAACATCGTCGAGATCGGTTCTATCGGTGGACGCTATTACGCGATGGACAGGGACAATCGTTGGGACAGGGTCAAGAATGCGTGGGACGTCATTGCGATCCCGGACCCCGCAAATCACCACATCGAAACCTCTCTAACGCCTTCTGAGGCGGCAGAGCGCTCTTATGCCAATGGAGTTACCGACGAGTTTGTGGAGCCAATCTCGTTCACCGACAGGGGAGTGCGAGATGGCGACGGAATCGCCTTCATCAACTTCAGGCCCGACAGGGCCCGCGAGATCACCCGCGCATTCACGCAGGAGGATTTCAAGGAGTTCGACAGGCCGATCTTTCCCAAGGTCGGCTATGTTTGCATGACCGAATACGACGAGACGTTCGACCTCCCGGTTGCCTTCCCGAAGGAAGTCCCCGAGATGGTCTTGGCAGACAAGATATCGGAGCTGGGCTACAAGCAGTTCCACATCGCCGAGACCGAGAAGTACGCGCATGTCACATTCTTCCTGAATGGTGGCGTGGAGGCTCCTAAGGAGGGAGAGCAGCGAGTCTTGATTCCCAGCCCCAAAGTCGCGACATACGACCTGCAGCCGGAAATGAGCGCTGTCGAGATCACCGACAAGCTGACGGCTGCGATGTCCGAGGGTGCTGCCGAGTTCTATATCGTCAACTACGCCAACTGCGACATGGTTGGACACACCGGAAACATCGAGGCGGCGAAAGTCGCAGTAGAGACCGTGGACAAGTGCTTGGAGAGATTGATAGGCCTGCTCGTTGAGCTAAAGGGCGTGGCAATTGTGACCGCCGACCATGGAAACGTTGAGAAGATGATCAACGACGATGGGACCCCCCATACTGCTCACACCACCGCGAGCGTGCCGTTCGTCGTCATCGACGCTTCTGGCGACGGCAGGAAGATCGAGCTGGAGGATGGCGAGGGCAGGCTTGCCGACATCGCGCCCACGCTGTTCGACCTTGCTGGAATCGATGATGTGCCCAGCGAGTGGACGGGCAGGAGCCTGATAAAGAAGTAACCGGCTGCTAGAGGAGGGCCTGAGGTTCTTCTCATATCGCGGAATTCGGGCTGTCTGAGACCCATGTTATTGGCGAATCGAGCAACCGTAAACGATTCTTGCTTATTTTGCCTGGGCTATTGATAATTGACCATTGGCATGAATAAACCTGCTGTTTGCAGTTTGCGATTCTTGCTTCACTATGCTGGGAGGTTATACTTTCAATTCCATGGGTTTTCGATATATGCCTTAGGTTGAAGATAATAGAGCATTAGGAGATTTGCTTTGAGTCCTTTGCTGATAATCACATTGATTCTCTGGTTGATATCTGGAGTCGGCCTTGTCATCATGATCATGCTCCACTCTGGTAAGGGGACCGGCATCAGCGATGCCCTGGCCAGCAGCTTCAGCGGCACGATGTCTGGAACTTCGATCATTGAGAAAAACTTGGATAGGATCACGATCATCCTGGCAATTATTTTCATTGCCAGTATTTTGGTGATGATGGTGATTTATCCGCACTAGTTGTGCTAACATGCCATTTGCACAAGTTGCGTTTTGAAATGTCGGTGTGGCGGAACGGCAGACGCGCTAGCTTGAGGGGCTAGTGTCCGCAATGGACATGAGGGTTCAAATCCCTCCACCGACACCATCTTTTTTCTGATTTGAAAAGCGTTTTCCCCGGTAGATTGAAAGTTTAGACGAGGCAAATCCACAATATCTTCACAAAGCTTGGGCACCAAAAGCCACCGAAAAGCCACTAAACAGACGTTCGCTTCTAGAGTCACCCACACGGGCGGCTTTTTTGTTTTATTAGCCCCAGGTTTCCGCTTGTCGTCGATTCAATACTACTTATTGGAAGATCATGCGAAAGAGTGTGGTTGTCTGCGGGATGATTTCTGCTCGGTCTGAATGTGTGCAAGGCATCCTGTCCGTGGAAACCGCATGCAATTCATTGCCATCAATTCCAAGGGAAACAAAAACGGTCGGGGTAATGCCCCGACCGTTTGCTATTAGATGGAGGCGACGACCGGATTCGAACCGGTGGTGAAGGCTTTGCAGGCCTCTGCCTTACCACTTGGCCACGTCGCCATTCCGTGAATGAAGATTCTACCAGATATTGAGAGATTTGCATGGGCAAGTTGCCCATCGGTGCAAGATTGTCCCTCTTTAACCGGGTAAAAATGAATCGGCCGGCTACAAGAGCCGGCCGACTTGGATCCTCTGGAGCGGACAACGGGATTCGAACCCGCGACCCTCACCTTGGCAAGGTGATGCTCTACCAACTGAGCCATGTCCGCGCAAGAATGTATTCTATCAAGCATTTTAAGAAGTGCAAGCAGAAAACCGCTTTGTGGGCAAAATCGGCCCAATTCAGATACCGTATTGGCAGAAAAATTGCTTTGCAGCAACTCTTCTCCCGCCGCTTAGGGCTCTTTGTGATTTTGGTTTTTGACATGGGGGTCGAGTCTGCTAAACTATCGTCTGCACGCCAACGAGCTTAGCTCGAGTGCATAATGGGCGTTTAGCTCAGGGGGAGAGCGCTTCCCTGACACGGAAGAGGTCACAAGTTCAAATCTTGTAACGCCCACCATCGAAATCCAAGGCCGGGAACTCCCGGCCTTTGTCATATCTGGGTTAACCTTCTTTCCTGCTTAATTCAAGCTGCGCCTTACTAGACACGAGTTTTCGGCTCTCCTGCTTGCTCGCTTTCTGGTTTGGGGTTTATCGGGTGTCACGGATGCAGCGCATCGATTGCATCTGGCGCAGCATTGGTTCCCACCCGCTACGCCATACGTGTATATTGGGAAATTGGAAGTTCGTCAAAGGGTACGGTTGCGAAAACAGGGGTGTGCCAATTGGAAGAGAAGACCAACGTGATGAGACTGCTCGATGCGGCAAAGGTCGATTACAAATGGTACACAGCGGACGTTGACCAGTTCACCAGCGGCAAAGACCTCGCCGAGAAGATGGGGCAGGACAAGGACCGCGTTTTCAAGACCCTCGTCACAATAGGCAAGTCGGGAGACCATTTCGTGTTCATGGTCCCGGTTGCGGAGACTCTCGATCTGAAAAAGGCCGCAAAAGCGGTGGGCGAGAAGTCGATTGCCATGATAAAGACAAAGGACCTTCTGCCCCTCACGGGATATGTGCATGGTGGCTGCTCGCCGATAGGCATGAAGAAGCAATTCCGAACTGTGATCGACGAGACGATGATCCTCTTCGACACGATCTTCTTCTCAGCCGGAAGGATTGGGGCTCAGGTTGAGGTCAATCCCGAAGACCTATCGAAAGTCCTCGACTACGAGACGGCAGACATCGTGGTCGACCATTAGACTCGCAGCTCCCTTATCTGGAGGCGTACACCCTTCCCACGCCATCTGGATCGGTGTGGATTTCAACTCCGGGCACGTCCTCTAGGAAGTTGGACAGCTTGGAATATCCGTTGTCCTTGAAACTGAAGTTCGGGAACTCCTTCTTGATCTCCTGACCCAGAAATGCGAGGCCGATGCCGTCATCTCCAGTCTTGTCGACTTCTTCTCTGATGAAATCGAGGACATCGTGCGAAGACGTGTCGGCTTTCTTCAAGCTGATTTCAATAGGTGCATCCTGGGGATAGAGCTCGAAGGCGTCGAAACTCTTGAGGAACATCGAGAGCTTCGTATATCCGAAAGCCCTCACGTCGAATTCCGGATATCGGCTCACCAGCCTGTTGCCTAGGTCTGCGAGGTTTGTCTTCATGCCCCGGCTCTCGTTGTCTCGAAGTATTTCCTCTATTGTCTCCCTCACTGCGTCTAGGGATAGAGTCTGCGAATTTTCATCTTGACGATCTTGCTGGCCATGCTGGTTGAACTCCTCATCTGAGTCGAGCAGGTTCTCGAGCATGATGAACTGCGTGCAGGCGTTTCTGAAAGCGGTCGGGGTCTTCTGCTCGCCCATCCCGATCACGGTTTTGCCGGCTTCGCCGAGGCGCTGTGCAAGGCTCGTGAAATCGCTGTCGCTCGAGACTATGCAGAAACCGTCGACGTAGCCTGTGTAGAGGATGTCCATCGCGTCGATGATCAGAGTGGAGTCGGTTGCGTTCTTTCCAACGGTGTTTCGGAATTGCTGCACGGGCTTGAGCGAGTAAGTCAGCAGCACCTGCTTCCACGAGCTGTTCTGCTGGCTCGTCCAGTCTCCATAGATTCTCTTGTATGAGAAATCTCCGTATTTTGTGGTGATCTCGTTGATGATCGGGTCTATGTATTTTGCGGAAATGTTGTCCGAGTCGATTAGCAAGGCGAAACGCTTGCGGCTGTCCATCTTTTCTCCTTTTGTATTGCGATTCGGCTTCGTTTGTTTTCTTGCCGAGGTTGTTCTCGAATGTTACTAGAGTGTAATTCTACATGTTGGAGGAGGGTGTGGGGTTCGTCACCGGGGCGAATAGGCTTCTCGGCGAATTGGGATGTCCGGCTGGCCACCGCATGCTGATCCGTTGACCGTCGACTGGCAGAGATGTTGCTGTCTCCTCTATTGTTTTCCGCCATCGAAGAGCCTCAACGTCTCGAGGCGCACGATCTCCTCGTCGTCGACCAGGGTCTTCAGCGCGCCGGGCAGAGAGCGGGCCACCAGAGGTGTATACGCATCGCCAAGTTCTCCGTCGTATTGAATTGGAAGAGGAGGGTTCGTCTCCACAGAAATCTCGGTTCCAGCGTATATCTCGAGGGCGTTGGACCTGGATGGGTACTGCCCCCTCTTGTCGAGCAGTGCCGCCAGAAGTGCTGGTGCCAATGCGAGCTTGCGCTCTGGTTTGATCACAACGACTTCGAGCAGCCCATCTTGAGCGTCGTTCACGTGGGTGACGGAGATGTCGGGGGAAATCTTCGCGAAATTCACCAGCATAACGGCAATGCCGCTGGTGGTTATCGTGCGGCCATCGATGTTCAGCGTGATCTTGGCCTTCTTGGGCTTGTCTCCAAACAGGGCGGAGAAGTAATAAGCGCTCTGTCCCATCATCTGCTTGAGGCCGCTCGCACCATTCATGATCATCGCGTCGTAACCCGCGCCGGCAATTATCGAGAACCCGCACTTCCTATGCTCGCCTTCCTTGTTAACGAACTCGATTTCGGCGAGGTCGTAGTGCTGCACGTTCTCCTTGTGGATCATTTCGGCTATAGCGCGGGGCTCTTCGGGGCTTGACAGGTTCATCGCGAGCAGGTTCCCGGTCCCAGCAGGATAGGGCACAACCGGAACCTCCCGGTACCTCAGCTCGTAGCAGACGGCGGAGACGGTGCCATCTCCACCCGATGCGATGACCAGGTCGAAGTCCTCAGCGTCCTTGAGCATTTTGCTGAGCGGCAAGCCGATCTTCGTGTTGCGAATGACCACTTCGTCACCATCTTCGCAGAATATGCGGAGGAAGTCGTAGATGGCATTGTCGCCGTGCCCCGAGCTTTTGTTATTGATGACCAATAGTCTCATGGCATCGCCCCTCTGTTTCTGTAAGATGGTAACACTACCATATTATCGGAGATGTTGATAAGTGCAGATTTGTAAACAGCAGGATCTGATTTCCGTCATAGAGAAAATAAAGGGGAGTCGAGCACTCGCAATTGACACCGAGTTCATGCGTGAGAAGACGTATCATCCCCTTCTCTGCTTGGTGCAGATGGCAACTGATGACATCGAGTTTCTAATCGACCCGCTGAAGGTCGACAACCTTGAACCTTTGGCTGATGTTCTTTCCGATCCGGCCACCACAAAGATTTTCCATGCCGGCAGGCAAGATCTCGAGCTTCTCTTCAGGAGCACTGGAGTCGTGCCGGCGCCGCTGTTCGATACTCAGGTAGCCGCTCCCTTGCTTGGTCTTCCGCAGCAGGTTGGATATGGAACGGCGGTAGAGGAATTCTGTGGGGTCAAGCTGAAGAAGGCAGACTCTCTCACGGACTGGACCCTGAGGCCTCTCACGGATAGTCAGGTGCAGTATTCGCTTGAGGATGTGCGCTATCTTATCCCAATGTACGATGCGATGGTAGAGAGGCTTAAAGATTGTGGTCGTCTGCACTGGCTCGATTCTGAGTTCGAGCACATGCAGGACCCGGAAACCTACATCATTCACGAAGAGGATCTCTGGCGCAAGGTCAAGAAGACGAGCGCGCTCACACGCAGACAGCTCAAGCATGTGTCCGATATCGCAATATGGAGAGAGCACATCGCGCAGAAAAGGGATATCCCCAGACGTTGGGTCATTCCCGATGAGCTCGTCGTCGAGATCAGCCGCAGGGAACCTGCAAATGTGGACGAGCTGTATAGAATACGTGGAGCTCGTGAGAAGCTCACCAACTCCATGGCAAGGACCCTCGTCGGTCTTATAAAATCTGGAAAGGAAAGCAACCCAGACAGCTGGCCTGAGCGAGACAAGAGAAGGCACCAGGTCTCGGGATCTGATGCAGTTGCCGACGTGCTCATGGGAATCGTGAGGCTGAGGGCCAAGGAGTCCAACATCGCCCCCCAGGTTCTGGCAACCCACGGCGAGCTCATGCAGCTTGCAGCTGGAAAGAGAAACGATGTCGACGTTCTAAACGGATGGCGCTACCAGATAGTCGGGCACGAGCTGGTGGATTTTCTCGATGGCAAGGAGAGCGTGAGGGTCAGCTCTGGTAATCTTCAAGTAGGCCCTATGGGTGAATAGCCCGGAGGGAAGGCAGAGCAAACGTACGTGCGGAAGGGCCGCACGTCTGAAGGGAAAGATCGTCAGATGTATCTGATCATCATCTTGATTACTCTCATCTTGGGTTTGGGAGCGCAAGCCGGAATCAACAGCCAATACAAGAAATGGGGCAGCGTCGCGAGCGCTTCCGGCCTCACTGGATACGAGGCGGCGAGGAGGATGCTCAACGCAAACGGGTTGGAGGACATCACCATCGACCATATCAACGGCAGCCTCACCGACAACTACGACCCCAGGTCGCGCACGCTGCACCTCTCGGACAGCTCTTATCAGTCCACCAGCGTGGCGGCAACCGCAATCGCCTGCCACGAGGCCGGTCATGCGGTCCAACATGCAAAGGGATATACCCCGCTCAAGGTCCGCAATGCGATTGTCCCCGTCGTCAACTTCGCCTCGAATGTCTGGCTGTTCGTGCTCATCGCGGGCATCTTCTTGAACATGCTCAGCTTGGTCCAGTTCGCAGTTATCCTCTATGCATGCGTCGTGGTGTTCCAGCTGGTGACTCTCCCGGTTGAATTCGACGCCTCCAACAGGGCATTGGCCTCAATCGAGGCGATGTTCCCGTTGCCAGAGAGTCAAGACGAAGGTTGCAAGAAGGTCCTCCGCGCCGCCGCCATGACCTATGTGGCAGCTGCTCTGGGATCGTTGCTGCAGCTCCTCTACTTCATAGGGATCTCGCGCTCGTGAAGGCATATGGGAAAAACCATGGCGGGAGTCTGTTCGACGAGCTCGATGCAAACAATTCCGACGGGGCATCGCAGGGCAAGGGCGTTCTAAGCGTCTCCCAGGCTCTGGCGTTGGCCAAGGGAAAGCTCGAGTCGATCAGGATCACCGTCGAGGGCGAGATATCAGAGTTCAACGACAAACCTGGCTACAAAGCCGCTTACTTCACCTTGGCGGACAAGACCGGCGCTCTGCCCTGCCAGATGTGGCACAACGACTATGCGAGGTCCGGGATGACCCTGCGCCGTGGAATGATGGTGCAGGTCACCGGCAACTTCTCGCTGTATCCGGCAAAGGGCCGCATGAACTTCGTGGTGCGCACCGTGAGCGTCGCCGGCGAGGGCAAGCTGAGGATGCAGGTTGCACAGCTGGCCAAGAAGCTCTCGGACGAGGGCCTCATGAATCCAGACAGGAAGAAGCCTCTTCCCAGGTTTCCGTGGAAGGTCGCCGTCGTCACCTCGCCCCGGGGCAAGGCTGTGCACGATGTCCTTAGAACCCTCAGGAGAATCTCCCCTGCGGTGGAGGTATATGTTGCCGGGGTTCCAGTTGAGGGGGCAAACGCACCGCTGGCGATCTGCAACGGCCTCAAGGTGGCAGATGATTCCGATTGCGACGTGATCTTGCTTGTCAGGGGAGGAGGTTCCTACGAGGACCTCATGCCCTTCAACGACGAGAGGGTGGCGCGCCAAGTTGCGGCTTGCCGCAAACCGGTGGTCACGGGCATCGGCCATGAGCCGGACAACACAATAGCCGACATGGTCGCAGACGTGAGGAGGTCCACTCCCACATCTGCAGCGGAGATCTGCGTTCAGGAGATAGGGGTCCTTCCCGAAAGGCTCGCGAAGTACGGCGAGAAGATGCGCCGGGCTCTGTTGAACACGATCAGGTATGACCGTGGCGTCGTGAAGTCTCTGTCGTCGAGGCAGCTGTTCACGGACCCCAACTACCTGCTCTCGTCCTTCGCGACGCGCGTGGACATCGATTCGGAGAAGCTCTCCAGCGCGATTCCGGATCAACTCGATAGGAGCAGGCGCTCTCTGCAGGACATCGAGCTGGCCCTGCGCAGGACGGCACCCGCAATCACGCCGAAGTTCAGACAGCAAGTCGAGTCCGATGAAAAAGCGCTCTGTCAGGGTCTCCGCTCCGTGATATCAGCTGGAAAGATGAAGGTCGGCACTTCGGAGACGCGGATGAGCAGCTTGGGTGGCCATTTGCTGGACCGGGGTAAGTCGAAGGTCGCGATAGCCGCGGCAAAGCTAGATGGCCTTTCGCCCCTCTCGGTTCTAGGGAGAGGCTACTCGATAGCATTTGACGATGGCGGGCATGTGATCTCCAGCGTGGGCAATGTGGAAGAGAGCAGCAAGCTCTCGGTAATGCTCAAGGACGGAAACATAAAGGCAACGGTCGATTCTGTTGAGAAGAAAGACCCAGATGGAGGAAAAGATGACAGGGCAAGTCGATGAGTTCGCAAACGGCACTGAGGGTGAGGGCAAGGCCTCAGACGAGGGCAAGACTTTCAACGAGGGACTAGACGAACTCGAGAAGATCATCGCAGAGCTCGAGAGCGGGCAGTTGGAGCTCGAGGACAGCCTGAAGAAGTACGAGAGGGGAGTCCATCTCCTGTGCATGCTCCAGGGAAAGCTGTCGGTGGCGGAGCAGAAGGTCACCGTGCTCTTGGGCGAGCTCGAGCCCGAGCAGAGCGATGAGGATACCGACTCCACCCTGAGCTAGTCACAAGCGGCCCTTTTCGCCTCTTTTGTGTTCCGTCAACCACGATTTCACCACAGTCAACTACGTTTTAAGCACAATTTCGGGGTTTGGCGGCACTTGACCGCATTAATAAGGGCGAATTAGCATTTTGGGCATTAGAATTGCAATTACTCATATTCGGACGTGGCGCATTTTCATCGCGTTTCTACGCGTAAAGCCCTGTAAGGCTTCGAGTGCCAAGCGTTAGGAGGAAAGATGGCAAAGGTAGACGACTGCATCTTCTGCAAGATTGCAAATGGGGAGATCCCCACCGATATGGTCATGGAGAACGACGAGGTAGCCGTCTTCAAGGACGCCAACCCCCAGATGCCGGTGCACGTGCTGATCGTGCCGAAGGATCACTACTCCGGTCTCAACGACGATGTCCCGGTGGACCTGCTGGGCCGACTGCTCAAGATGGTCCCGGAAGTTGCCGAGAAGACCGGGATTCACGATTCGGGCTACAGGACCATCATCAACACTGGGGACGATGCCAACCAGACCGTGAAGCACCTTCACATCCATGTGGTTGGCGGCGAGAAGATCAAGGGGTTCTAGCTCGCTCTCCAGGTTTTGCCGGCATCGAATCTGCATTGGGATTCGTGTCGGTGCGTAAATTCAAGGTATCTTTTTTAGATTGATTATTCCCCGGATGGCGCGCAAGCGTCGTCCGGACTTTTGACAATAGAGGATTGGGGTGGACAATGAAGACATTGGTGGTAAACGCTGGCAGCTCCTCGCTCAGGTACCAGCTGCTCGACGTTGAAACCCGCGAGGTCGAGCAATCTGGACGTTGCGAGAAGATCGGTGGAGATGGGTCGTTCATCAGCCTGATCGCCGGCGAGCAGTACAAGAAGCTCGTCCTTCCTATTCCCAATCACGAGAAGGCAGTCGAGCTGGTTCTCAAAGAGCTGCAAGACCACGAGGTCGGAGTAATCTCCAGCTTGAAGGAAATCGACGCCGTGGGGCACAGGATCGTGCATGGCGGCAAATACTTCGACGGTCCCGCCCTTGTGGATGGCGAGGTCCTCAACAAGATCAGGGAGTGCGCCGAGATCGCCCCTCTGCACAACATGGACGCCATCAAGGGCATCGAGGCATGCATGCACCAGATGCCCGGAATCCCCCAAGTGGTCTCCTTCGACACCGCATTCCACATGACGATTCCCGCGGTCAACCACATGTATGCTCTGCCCTACAAGTATTACGAGAAGTACGGTCTGCGAAAGTACGGGTTCCACGGCATGTCCCACAAGTACGTCTCGAGGCGCGCCGCCGAGATGATGGGCGCCAATGTCGAGGACCTCAAGATCATCACCTGCCACATGGGCAACGGCGGAAGCGTCACGGCAGTGCGCTACGGTGAGTCTTACGACACCTCGATGGGCCTTACCCCTCTCGATGGAATCATCATGGGAACCCGTTGCGGGAGCATCGACCCTTCCGTTGTCACGTTCCTCATGGAGCACGAGAATCTCACACCTGCGGAGATGACCTCGATTCTCAACAAGGAGTCTGGACTGCTCGGGATTTCCGGGGTCAGCAACGACCTCCGAGACATCGACGTGGCTATTGGCTGGGGCAACGAAAGGGCAAAGCTCGCCTTCGAGATGTACGCTCAGTCGATTCGCCGGTACATCGGCCAATACCTCATCGAGATGGTTGGGGCAGATGCAGTTGTGATGACAGCTGGAATCGGAGAGAACAGCCCAGCGGTTCGCGCGAAGGTCTTCGATGGACTTGAGCCGTTGGGATTCAAGATCGACCGGGACCGCAACGAGTTCGGAAAGCCCGACTGCCTCATCTCATCAGATGACTCTCTGGTTCCGATTTTCGCGATTCACACCAACGAGGAGTACCTCATCGCGCTCGATGCAAAGGAGATATGCGAGAAGTACGGTCTTGCCTAGGCTTCGCTGGTCCAGCATTGTCTGGCCTGGCCTTCGCTTGTTTTTACGAGAAGTATTGTCTTGCCTAGGCTTTGCAGGGTTTGGTAGCACGGCCTGGCCCAGTTCCCATTGGCCTAGGTCGTGCTGGTCATGGCAGCGGCATCGTATAGATCGATCTGCCCTGGTGAGGAAACGGCTTTGCCCAGCTCGCGCTTTTTCGGTGGGAAAGCCGCGCTATGCCCATTGGCACAGCAGTGATACTCTCGCCGGTACAATCGTGCTGCGCCCACCGGCACAAACTTTAAATCGGACATTCCAAGCTCTATAATGTGAACAAACGCGAAACGACAATTTGCCTTCAATAAACACAGCATACAAACACGGCAATCGGGGGTTTGTCTTTGTCAGCGAAGAAATCCAGCTCCAAGACCGCAGTCAAGTCTGCCAACAGCCGTTCCAACAAGAACACGGCATCACGTGGTCAGACGGCATCTAGGGGCAACTCAAATTTCAGGAATTCCAAGGGGTCGGCCAGTTCCGGCAAGAAGCAGACCCCTCAGAAGAGGTCTCTCGCCAAAGACGAGCAGCCGGAGATGAGGCAGAGCCTCCTCACCCCCAGGTTGAGAAACGATCTCAAGGGTGTGGTTATCCTCGCGGTCTCTCTGATCCTCCTGATCGCAGTGTGCATGTCAGATGACGCCATCATCACATCTTGGGTCTCGACTATCATGCACCAGGGGCTGGGGTTGGGAGCCTATCTGTTCCCGATTTTCCTCGCAGCTTTCGGAATATGCTTCTTCTTCCTTGGAAGACACGAGCTCGTCATGCCTAGAATAGCCCTGGGCATTGTGCTGATCTTCCTTTCGATCATTACCTTGACCGGGGTAAACGCACCGAATGCCGCAGATAATCTCGACTATCTCTTCAGACCCGTTTACCTCGAGGCCTGTGGAGGCTACATAGGCAATGGCATTGCATTCGCGATGCTCGGGCTGATGGGCCAGGTGATCTCCGATGTGATATTGGTGGCGGTCATCATCGTCGGATTGGTCACGATAGGATTCTCGATCAGCGGGTTCTTCGACTGGCTGCTCGACAAGCGCAACAGCGGCCCTACCCTGGATCAGTTCAGCGAGACCAACGCGGCTTACAGCCGTGCGAGGGCGCTTGCCGATAATGGGCAATACGCGATGGCGGCAGATGGCAACGGCTTTGTCCCGATGGCGCAGACCGTGCAGCTGCATGAAAACGGCAACGCTGCCGGCAAGACCAAGTTGCTGAAGAGGAAGAAGAATGCCGCAGTCACGCAGGTGCTGGACCCGGTGGATGCCGAAGATGCCGGGAGCTCGCAAAAGACCGTCATGTTAGACGACGAGCTGCTGCAGGGAAAGCCCAAGGACGCCGAAGTTGTTGGGAAGACCAGGAGGCTCGGCAAGAAAGACTCCGAAAGCGTTCCCTCTGAGAAAGATGGGAAGAAAGCTGTAGATGCCACGCCGGCGCTTCTGGCAGATACCAAGCCCGTTGAACACCAGGAGGGAACGTTCGAGCTTCCCGACCCGCGTATCCTCAAGAAATCCACGATGAAGCCGCATAGCAATTCCACGGAATCGGACCTTGCCGAAATGGCTGCAAAGCTTCAGGAGGTACTGCACGAGTTCAACGTCGATGCCGACGTCGTGGGCTGGGTTCACGGCCCAACGGTCACGCTCTTCAAGGTCTCCCTTGCAAGTGGAGTGCGCGTCAACAAGGTGACCGCTCTTTCCGATGACATTCAGCTGGCATTCGCTTCCCAGTCGGTTCGAATCTTCTCGCCGATCACAGGCACCAGCCTGGTTGGAATCGAGATTCCAAACGATTCCCGCGAGAACGTCCTCCTCGGGGATGTGCTTCCACCGGCCGGGAACAAGCCCTTGCTCGTGGCCATCGGCAAGGATGTCGAGGGCAATGCGATCACCGGCGATCTGTCCAAGATGCCCCACCTTCTCATCGGTGGTACCACTGGATCCGGTAAGTCTGTGGCCATCAACTCCATGATCATGTCGGTGCTGATGCGCGCAACGCCGGATGATGTCCGCATGATTCTGATCGACCCCAAGAGGGTCGAGCTCTCGCTCTACAACGACATCCCGCACCTCTACGTGCCGGTCGTCACAGATTCAAACAAGGCTGCCAGCACTTTGGCCTGGGCTGTCAGCGAGATGGAACGCCGCCTCAAGCTCTTCGAGGAAGTTGGGGCCAAGAACATCGGTCAGTACTCCAAGATGCGAGAGAAGGCGCTGGCGGCAATAGCAAAGAAGAAGGCCATGGCGGCAGATAATGCCGAGGATGATGAGGACGGGGACGAAGAGGACGATTGGGAACAAATGCCCTCGATGATGATCGTGATCGACGAGTTGGCCGACCTCATGATGGTGGCGGGCAAGGAAGTCGAGACCTCGATCAGCCGTATCGCCCAGCTCGGACGTGCTGCCGGAATCCACATGATCGTTGCAACACAGAGGCCGTCCACCAACGTCATCACCGGTCTCATCAAGGCCAACATCACGACGCGAATCGCCTTCAACGTGGCATCGGGAATCGACTCCAGGGTCATTCTCGACTGCACCGGCGCCGAGCACCTCATCGGCCTCGGAGACATGCTCTACAGCACACCGAAACTCGGGAAACCGCTCAGGATCCAGGGCTGCTTCGTGGACGAGGGAGAGATCAACGCGGTGTGCAAGTTCTTGCGCGAGCAGGGCAAGCCGGATTACCACGAGGACATCTTCACGACCTCTGTTCCAGTACTCGAGAGCGGTGGAGGTTCGAGCAGCGGCGCAGGATCAGACGATGAGCTCCTGTGGGAAGCAGCTGAGATAGTCGTGAGCTCCAACCTCGGGTCAACTTCGGCATTGCAGCGCAGGCTCAAAGTTGGCTATGCCAGGGCCGGCAGGATCATGGACATGCTCGAGGAAAAGGGAATTGTTGGACCGGCGAACGGCAGCAAGCCCAGAGAGGTCTATGTGGATGAGCTGGAGCTGGAAAACATCAGGGCAATGGCCGAGAACGACATGCTCTAGCCTTCCATTCCCCCGCGCTTTCAGGGTCTCCTTTTCCCCAGATACCGTGCTATAGGCATCTGGCAACGTTGCTTCGGTAGAGAAATGCTCAAAATGATGTCCCTAAGGTTTAAACTAATAAAACGTGTGTGTCCTTGGGGCTTTGAGTTAGATTGATCAGTTTGCACTCTGTGCGAGGGTAATCGAAATGTCTGAATTCGGATTTGGTGAAGAGCTTGCTAATGCCAGGAGACGGAGCGGTTATTCCGTCCAGCAGGTTTCCGATGCTCTGAGGATAAGGCCAGACATCATCCGCGCAATCGAGATGGAGGACTTCGGCAAGATGCCCGCCAAGGGCTTTGCCAGGAACCAGATCAGCGCTTATGCCAGATTCCTGGGCCTCGATTCCACGGAGCTGACCCAGAGCTTCCTCTCCGCATACAACGATTTCGAGCGCAACGCCGTTTCGAGCTACGGATATGTCACCGATTACCAGCAACCTGCAGACAGGGCATATGCCACTGCGCGCCGTGCAAGGCAATCGATGGAGGAGGAGAACTCCAGGAACCATCCAGGATCCAACCATCAGAGGCAACACAGCAGGCAGTCGGGGTTCCGTTCCGACGAAAGACGTCGGGACCAAAGACAGCGGCCTGGCGGTTCTGAGGGGTCTGGACGTGGGAATCAGAATCGTGACAGGCGGCCCCAGAGGTCGAACCGAGATGTTGGACGACCGAAGAAGTCGGTTCAAACTCGTGGATCGAAAGACCGTCGAGGTGGTCGAAACATTGGGTCAAAGGGCTTCAACCCCGGCAGGAAGAACAACAAATATCTGCGTCGCCGAATCATCGCGATTATCATTCTGATAATCATCATCGCCGCGATTGCATTTGGGGTCAGCAGGTGCTCGAGCTCCGACAGCAACCCGAATCTGAGCAGTGATTCCAATGTCGAGGTAACCGGAGGTTCAACCACAGGTTCTACGAGCGCTCCCGATGTCTCTGCTGATGCCGTGACCGCAACTCCGTCGGTAAAGACCGCAAGTGCCACTTCGTTCACGCTGGTCGTGAGCGTGGCCGATGGGCACCAGAGCTGGGTCGAGGTCGACGTTGATGGCACCACTTCCACCGCGGAGGAAGTCACAGGCCCCCAGGACCTCACATATACCGTCACGGATACAGCCTCGATTCAAATCGGCAACCCAGATTATGTTACCGTGACCGTTAACGGAAACGATCAAGAGCTCACCACGTCTGACAGCGGACTGGGCGAGGTCACATTGACATTGCAAGACGGTCAGGTTACCGCCAGCTAGCAGGTATCGTCGCTGGCTGGATTGGAAGAGAGTCGCATGCAGGAAAACATCGTCGTTCGCGGCGCGCGCGAGCACAATCTGAAGAACATCAATGTCGAGATTCCCAGGGACAAGCTTGTCGTCATGACCGGGCTTTCCGGCTCGGGGAAATCATCTCTGGCGTTCGACACCATTTACGCCGAGGGACAGCGTAGATATGTGGAGTCCCTCTCCTCATATGCGAGACAGTTCCTCGGCCAGAAGGAGAAACCCGACCTCGATTCCATCACCGGGCTTTCTCCTGCGGTCTCCATCGACCAGAAGACGACCTCCAAGAACCCCCGCTCCACAGTGGGCACCGTCACCGAGATTTACGACTACCTGCGCCTCCTATATGCACGTGTGGGTATCCCGCACTGCCCGGTCTGTGGCAGGGCCATCTCCAAGCAGACTGTGGACCAGGTGGCCGATTCGGTGCTGGCTGCGCGCAAGAGCGGCAGGATCATAGTCCTCGCACCCGTTGTGAAGGGGCGCAAGGGAGAGTATGTGAAGCTGTTCGAGGAGCTGAGGGCCCAGGGGTTTTCCAGGGTGAGGGTAGACGGCGAGGTCCGAGACCTTTCAGAGCCGATAGAGCTCAACAAGAAGGTCAAGCACGACATCGATGTCATCACGGACAGGATAGTCATCAAGCCAGGGGTCGAGGGCAGGCTGGTTGAGGCCATCGAGACTGCCACGACTCTCGCCGACAACACCGTCGTCATCCAGTTTCTGGGGGAGAACCGCAACGTCATCCGCGAGGAGAGCTACTCGCTTGCGCTCGCATGTCCCGAGCATGGATACTCGATCGACGAGCTCAACCCAAGGGATTTCTCGTTCAACGCTCCCTACGGTGCATGCCCTGACTGCATGGGAATCGGCTCTAAACGCGAGGTGGACCCGGATCTGATCATTCCCGAGCCCAAGCTTTCCCTGGCCGAGGGAGCTTGCGTGGCCGTGTCCATGAGGTCGAACTTCATTCCCCAGGTCATGAACGCTGCAGCAGAATATCTCGGCGTGAGTCTCGATACCCCGTGGAAGGACTACCCGGCCAGCGTGAAGAAGGCCTTCCTATACGGGATCAAGGACAGGATCATGGTGCACTACCATACCCGCGACGGACGCGATACCCATTGGACGTACAGATGGGAAGGCCTCGTGCACATGGTGGAGCAGAAATACGAGGAGACCGACAGCGACCGGACAAAGGCCCGCTACGACGATTACTTCGCCGTGATTCCGTGCAACACCTGCCACGGCTCCAGGTTGAAGCCCTCCGTTCTCGCCGTGACGGTAGGTGGGAAGAACATCTACGAGGTCACTCAGATGACCGCCGCCCAGTCTCTGGAGTTCTTCAAGGGACTCGAGTTCGAGGGATCCGACCTCATGATCGCCGGGAGAATCGTCAAGGAGATAGTCGCCAGACTCCAGTTCCTCGTCAACGTGGGGCTCGACTACCTCACGCTCGAGCGCGCCACCGCAACTCTTTCTGGCGGCGAGGCCCAGCGCATCAGGCTCGCTACCCAGATAGGTGCCGGGCTCATGGGTGTGCTCTACGTTCTGGACGAACCCTCAATCGGACTTCACCAGCGCGACAACGCCAGGCTCATAGACACTTTGAAGAACCTCCGCGATCTGGGCAACACCGTTGTGGTTGTTGAGCACGATGAGGAAACGATCAGAAGCGCCGACTATGTCATAGACATGGGACCAGGTGCGGGCGAGAACGGCGGCTATGTGGTGGCCACGGGCTCTCCGGAAGAGATCGAGAAGTGCACTGAATCCATCACCGGCGACTACCTTGCGGGACGCAAGCAGATTGAAATTCCAGAGAAACGGCGCAATCCCAGGCGTGGCAACCTCGAACTTCTCGGCGCCTCGGAGAACAACCTCAAGAACATCAACATTAAGATTCCGATTGGGACCTTCACCGTCGTCACTGGAGTGTCCGGCTCTGGAAAATCATCGCTGGTGACCGACACGCTGGCGCCTCTACTTGCCAACAAGCTCAACCACGCGCACAGGCGCGTGGGAAAGTACCGCAACGTGAAGGGCCTCCAGCTTCTCGACAAGATCATCGACATCGACCAGTCTCCCATTGGCCGTACCCCTCGTTCCAACCCCGCGACCTATATCGGTCTCTGGGACGACATCAGGCAGCTCTTCGCCTCGACTCCAGAATCCAAGGCCCGCGGCTACAGTGCTGGAAGGTTCTCGTTCAACGTCTCCGGCGGTCGCTGCGAGGCGTGCAAGGGAGACGGGCAGCTCAAGATCGAGATGCACTTCCTGCCGGACATCTACGTGCCCTGCGAGGTCTGCCATGGCGCCAGGTACAACCGCGAGACCCTTCAGGTCACCTACAAGGGGAAGAACGTGGCCGACATCCTCGACATGACCGTGGAGACGGCTCTCAAGTTCTTCGAGTACATTCCGCAGATCAAGGGAAAGCTGCAGACGATGTACGATGTGGGACTTGGATATATGAGGCTCGGACAGCCCGCAACGACGCTCTCCGGTGGCGAGGCCCAGCGCGTCAAGCTCGCAAGCGAGCTCCGCAAGAGGTCCACGGGCAAGACCCTGTATGTTCTCGACGAGCCCACGACCGGGCTTCACTTCGACGATGTGCGGCAGCTGCTCGAAGTGTTGCAGAGACTCGTCGACAGGGGAAACACGGTCTTGGTGATCGAGCACAACCTCGACGTGATCAAGTGCGCCGACAGGATCATCGACCTTGGTCCTGAAGGTGGAGATGGCGGGGGAACCGTGGTGGCATATGGCACCCCCGAGCAGGTTGCCGAATGCGAGCAGAGCTATACGGGGCAATTCCTCAGGAAGATACTTGGGAAGTCAGCGAAGCCTGCAAAAGCTTCAAAGACCGCCGTGGCCAGCATAGCATCAAAGTCAGAATCAAAGTGATCCACATGGACATCGACTCCGGCCCAGACCTCTTCGACTCCTCCGAGATCTCCGACTTCGATCTCTTGGCAGATGAGAGCAATTCCGCAAATCTTTCCCCGCTGGTTGGCAGCGAGCTCTCTCTGAAAGACCAGGTGCAGAAGGTCCCGCAGCTCCCCGGTGTGTACCTGTGGAAGGATGCCGAGGGAACAGTCATCTACGTCGGCAAGGCCAAGCAGCTCCGCAGCCGCATGATGCAATACATCATGCAGACCGACGAACGCGTGATGATTCCGTTCATGATGGAGAAGGCGCGCTCGTTCGACTATATCGTCACCGACAACGAGCACGAAGCGCTTGTCCTCGAGAAGAACCTGATCAACCAGTACAGTCCCTATTACAA
>JBMNUL010000002.1:0-50896 GCA_050946255.1 Coriobacteriales bacterium
ACCTCGAGAACCAACCTTGCGAGAAGACCTCTCGTCTTCGCATCGTCACCGCCGGGAGTGCTCCAATTCACGATGCCGAAGTTGCCGTCCCCGCGATCGTGCAGGCAGTTCCAGTCTATGATTTCCGCCTGCGACTCGCTTTGGTCCTCGACTATCATGTAGGCCATCAGCCTACCACTCACTCCCCCGGGTCCAGCCTCTCTTATCGTCAGATAGCGAAACTTCCTCTTCGGGAACCTCTCGTGAAACCCATCTACCTTCCACTCGTAGTAGGCCTTCGTGCGAATCGGGAAAATCTTGTCAGAGCGATTGTTTATGAGGACGAAGTCGTCTTCGGAAAAAGGACAGGTCTTGGAAGTGGAGAAATCCAGGTCTTTGGTCCATTTGGCGAGAGACTCTAGCTCCTGTCTCTTGGTCTTCGCGAAGAGCCCCTTGAGGCCTCCGGGCTTCGAGTCGATTTCCTCGCGCAAGAGCTTCCCATTCATGAACCTTCCCAGAGATTTATCTCCGAGCTTCACGACAATGGGAAACGATTTGTTGTTGGGATTCCCAAATCGAATCGAGATACCCTGCTTTGGGAACATCTTGTTGCTGTCGTAGAAGTTGCGGAGGAACGGGAAACCCCTGCTGTCCTCGGCGCTGGCACAGTCAACAGCGGTAACGGCCATCACATCCCTGCCCAGGTAGTTCATGAGCATGCCCATGTTCCACTGCATCGAGACCAGCCTATCGTCTTCATAATAGGGAGTCACCGGAACATCAAGCAGGTTGGGGTTGGCAAAATGCTTGTACTTGAAGGCCTCAAGGCTCATGTTCTTCTTGAAAATCTCGTTGAACAGCGCAATGGACTCTTCTAGCAGCTTTTCATCCACGCTGCATTTTTCATCTGATGGAGAATTCATTGGCATCCTTTCCGTGCCTTTACATCAATACGGCCTTGAGCTCGCCCTATTCTGCGGAAACCGGGCAGGGTTTGCCATTGACAATTCGAACTCTATGAGCATGGGAGATGGGACTTTCAACGAGATAGTCTATCTCTTTTGTTACCGAATGGTAACCGATTGCGAAGCGCTTGTTGGATGGGTCCCATGTCTTGTACGAATCGAAGGCGCCCAGAAGGTTGGACTTGAGATCGTCCTGAATGCGTTCCTCGGCTAGCTTGATCCCTGGGTTGTTGGCCTTGAACTCATCGACCATGTAAACCTCTACGAACATGAGGAGGTTTGGGATCTCCTGCCCCTCTTCCACACCTTCGGACATGAGGTCCACGACAGCACGTCCGAGAGCGGAGTGGTCCACATGCTGCTTGCTCCCGGAGAACGGAGACGGGGCGCAAATCGTGGCATCGGGGAAAATTTCGATGTAGTGCCTGGCAATCTGCCTGGCCTCTTCCTCGGTAAGAGAACTGTCCACCGCACGCCTCGGATAGAAGTGGATGCAAGACGGGCGGTACCCAAGAGCTTGGCAACTGCCTTGAAATTCCACATCCCGGCAATCTATGAACTCGTCTATTGAAAGCTGGTATTGGTGAAGTCCTTCGTGCTTGGGACATTCCTTTCCATTCCCAAGGACCTTTCGGGTCCTAGAGCGCGAGCCGTCCACGCAAATTGCAATGTGGACATCCTCTCCCCTGGCGTTCTTGATGCATGCATCAACCCCGAAGCAGAGAAGCTCGTCATCTTGATGGGGGCAAAGGTAGACAGTCTTCTTCCTCGCTTGAATCTTGGCCATCTCAGCATCGAATTCAGGATCTTTTGGCGCGCGGTTCGCGTTTGGCTTCCGGCTGTCGAATTTGACCTCTCGAGAATCGGACTCGGGTTTTGATTTCCCCTCCACTGCAGAGGCGTCATTGGAAACCTTGTTTCTCCTAAAGATGCTCAAGGGAAATTCCGTCCTTTCGAGTTCGAGAACTGGATGCGCTTGGCTCCGATGGTAATCTCCATCGTACAAGTCAATAAAAAAGACGCCAACCACCTATACGCAGCTGGTGCCGCAGATTCCCATGCGATTGTAGCACTAGCACATGTGCTATTGTTTTGGGTGCACATGTAGGCTAGCGTAGGTGCATCATCCAATGGATGCGTGCTGCAAGGAAAGTGATACGTCGTGACATCCGAATACACGAAACAAGACTCCGGAAACAGGCCTGTTTTCCCAAAGCGAGCCGTCGTGACATCTGGCATGCCCTATGGGAACAAGGGGCTGCACTTCGGCCATATTGGAGGGGTCTTCGTTCCCGCAGATATGTACGCTCGTTTCCTCCGCAACCGCATCGGTGCAGACAACGTGCTCTTCGTGTGCGGGACGGACTGCTACGGGTCTCCAATCATCGAAGGCCATCGCAAGGCGGTAGAGTCCGGTGAGTTCAGTGGAACGATCGAAGAATACGTCGAGCGCAACCACAAATGGCAGAAGGAAACGCTCGACGCATATGACATCTCTCTAGATATATATGAGGGGTCGGGGCTCGGATATGCGAAGGAGCCGCACAAGAAGATCACCGACTACTTCTTCAGGACCCTCTACGAAAACGGGTTCCTCGACAAGCTCTCGACCGCGCAGTTCTACGACACCGAAGCACAGACCTTCCTGAATGGGCGTCAGGTCATCGGGCGATGCCCAGTGCAGGGCTGCAAGTCCGAGAAAGCATATGCAGACGAGTGCGATCTGGGGCATCAGTTCAACCCAGAGGAGCTGATTGCACCCAAGTCGTCGATCACGGGCACCGTCCCCGAGCTCAGACCTGTCGAGAACTGGTATTTCCGCCTTCCAGCTTTTGGAGACATCATCCGAGAGCATGTGGAAAACCAGCGCTCCGACGGCAAGGTGAGACCGTTTCTGATCTCGGCCATAGAGGAATTCCTGGAGCCCCCGATCATCTACATACAGACGAAGTTCTACGACGACTACCTTTCCGTCAAGGACTCGCTGCCCAAACATGTCTACCGCGAACCCGAGAAGGGCAAGACCTCGTTTGAGATCGAGTTCGAGCGAATAGAGGACCGCGACGTTGCACGTGGGGTTCTGAAGAACGGCGGCGTGAGATTCCGCACCGGCAAGACCCTCGTGCCGTTCCGCCTCACTGGAAACATCGACTGGGGAGTCCCCGCGCCAAAGCTGGAAGACGAAGACGACCTCACCGTCTGGTGCTGGCCGGAATCGCTGTGGGCTCCAATCTCGTTCACATCCGCTGCGCTTCAGCGACGCGGCGGAGGTCCAGAGGATTGGCGCGATTGGTGGTGCTCCGATGATTCCGCGGTATACCAATTCATCGGCGAGGACAACATCTACTTCTACGGAGTAGCGCAGACCGGGCTCTGGTCGGCCATGCAGGGCAAGAACCCGAAGGCGGAGGGCACTGGAGACCAGCTTCGCCAGACCGACCTCATCGCCAACCACCACCTGCTATTCCTCAACACCAAGGCGTCTTCTTCCGGGAAGGTCAAGCCCCCGATGGCCGCAGACCTCCTCGACAACTACAATTCCGACCAGCTCAGAGCGCATTTCCTGGCCCTGGGCCTGGACTTGAAGTCCGTCAGCTTCCAGCCCAAGCCCTACGACCCAAATGCAAACGAGAAGGCCCCCGACCCAGTGCTGAAGGAATCTGCGCTGCTCACGAACATCTTCAACAGGCTCGCACGCTCCTGCTTCTACACATCGCAGAAGATAAACGATGGAAAGATGCCCTTGGGCCAGCCCGACCCCGAGACAATCGCCGACGCACGAAGCACGATCTTGGAGTACGAGAAGATCATGGCCAACTGTGAACTGCACTCGGTGATGGCGATCATGGACACGTACCTGAGAAACGCCAACAAGTACTGGTCCGACCGCTCCAGGAAAGTCGAGACGGAGGAAGACCGCGCGGATCAGCTCGACCTCTTGGTGAACGTGTTCTACATGTTGAAGGTCGCAACGATTCTCATGGAGCCTGTTGCGCCACATGGAACTCATAAAATCATCGAGTACCTGAACCTTGACTGCCCTGACGAGGAGTTCCTAAGCTGGGACCACATCTTCGATGGGTTCGAGCCTCTTCTATCTGAGAGTGACATTGCGGCCGGGTCGCATCAGCTCAAGGAGCTCCCACCGAGGACGGACTTCTTCGAGAAACATCCGTCCCAGTTCAAATAAGCAAGGCGGAAAATCTCAAGCTAGTGTCATTTGGAGAGAGCAGAGATCTCTTGCCGATCTGGGCGAATCCCGAACCCGAGCAGGAGGACTCGAATCGAAGGCTTCGGCAGCAAGGCGGGCCTTGTTATGGCTCGTCTAGGTCGACCCCCGTATCTGGAAAGTCGGAGTCCTCGGAGTCGCTGCCGTTTTGCTCGATCTTTGGGATCTTCACGTATCCAGCACGGTTGAGCTGTTCCTCGTCGAGAGTCCCCTCTGCGACGGCCTTGTTGAATTCCGCCTGCTCGGCCTGGTGCTGCGGGTCGAAGTCGACCACCATCCCGGCGTTCACTGGTCGCTGCTGCAAAGGCTGGGCACTGGCATTCGCCTGGCCCTGAACATGTGCCCCGCCAGCAGGTGCGGCACCTGAAATCCCAGCGCTGGCCATGTACTGCTCGGCTGCATTGGGGGTCCTGTTGAACTGCGCCCTGATGGCGATGTACTCGCTGACGAGCAATACCAGGAGAATCGACATCAAGATCAGGTAGCCGATGACGGCGCCGGGGAGTCCGGTGAAGTTGATCAGCAGCGTTGGCACGAACAGCGAGAACCCGAATGTTATCAGGTAGAGCTTCATGACGTCGCGCTGACGGCGCAGTACCGTGATCACCTGATATAGGAAATCGATTGCGGCGGTAACCCCTCCAGCTGCCATCATCACGTACATCAGGCTCCTGAACTGTTCGAAGTCAACGCCGTACAGGAACGTCATAATCGGGATTCCAATCCAACCCATGAGTATCATGACGACCGCCGTGATCGCTATGATGATCCCCATCATTGCGATAATCACCTTGTCGAACTTCTTGTGCATGGACGGGTCGGCCCAAACGTTGGCGAGCTTGACGAGCAGCGGCTTGTAAACCAGCTGGCCAACTATGAGGATGAGCTGGGCTGGGAAATAGATGGCATTGAAGTACAGCTGGTTGTCGTAGCTCAGCACACCCTCCATCACGAACTTCGGCATCGCGTCGATGAAGGCGTACATGAACAGCGCGATGAAGAGCGGGAAGCACTGCTTGAACAGCTTGCCGATGCTGCCGAAGCTCCAATCGCGGGACTTCGGAGACTCGAGCAAGGTGAGCGGGAGCGTGAGGACCAGGAACACCGCAAAGGATGCGATTGCCATTCCGATGGATGCAATACCGGCATCTTTGGAGATGAGCAGCACTATCGTGAAGACGATCAGCGCGAACAGGGACCTCACGCCAATGGAAATTCCACCCAGGTACATCTTGTCGACCTGCTGCAGCCTGCCCTCGTATACATCTGAGAGCGCATCCACCATCTTGTAGAGGTAGACACCGATGCTGATCGTGAGCATCTCCCCGGTATATCCCCTGATAGAGCAGTAGAACAGTCCCACGAGCACCATGAGGGCGCACGTGACGATGCGGTTGATCAGGTAGTCGGTGAACGTGTGCTGCTCGTCGATGTCGGAGACCTGATAGGTTCGAACGCCGTAGTTGCCCAAGATCATCAGCAAGCTGCCGGTGACAAATGCCAGAGAGAACATTCCGGCGACTTCGGTACCGGAAATCTGGGTGATGACTATCGTGAGAATCGGGAA
This sequence comes from Coriobacteriales bacterium, assembly GCA_050946255.1. Classification (GTDB taxonomy): domain Bacteria; phylum Actinomycetota; class Coriobacteriia; order Coriobacteriales; family CADBOM01; genus JBMNUL01. Next base: position 5,741 of record JBMNUL010000002.1, read on the forward strand.
GAGCATTGCCCAGCAAGCTTGCCCCACCGTGTTCCAAACGTAATCTCGGGAGGTCTTGTGAGAGCCGTATTCCTCTTCCTGTCCGGCTAAAGACCCTTCTGCAGCGGCACCGAGAAGCCTGCTCCAATAATGGCTGATCATCCTTGTGAAGGCGCTCTGCTTGTGCTCCTTCTGGTTCTTGTCCTTGCGAGAGCGTGAGCGGCGTGGTCTTTCCTCGGAGCCATCCTCGCCCCTCATCTCAGAGGCATCGTACTCGGCCTGGCTAGAGTTTCTGGACGACCTCCTCCTTTTTGAGGAGTCCCCTCTATCAGACTTGGATTTCCTGGTGGACGACCTGTCCAAGCGAGAAGAACCTCCTCGCCTGCTCGTATCGAGATCATCTGCAGCAGCACTGCTTCTTCGAGAACTGGAACTTCTCGGACCACCATTTGCACCCGCGCTGCCCGAGCCGCCATAGTTGTAGCTGCCGCGCCCATCCGCCCCGCTGTATCTGGTAGTTGAAGAACTGGAGCTGCGAGAAGCGCTGGAGTTCCTGGAAGCCGAACTGCGGGGAGCCGAATTGTTGGAGCTGCGGGAAGAGCTGGAGTTCCTGGAAGCCGAACTTCGGGGAGCCGAATTGTTGGCGCTGCGGGAAGCGCTGGAACTTCTGGAGGATGTGCTGCTGGAACCGCGCGAAGCCGAACCTCCAGAACTCCTGGAAGCCGAAGACTTTTCGGACCTGCTGCGCTTGGCCCTTGGCATCCGGGCATCAGCACTGGAACGGGCAGAATAACGACTCGCACGGCCCGTGTTCTTGGCGGATCCGCCGCTTTGCCTGTTGTCGTGATATTCCCGTGAACTGTTTCCGGTGGTTCGCGCCACTTGATTCGTTTCCCTTTCCAGTTGATAGCGCTACTATTTCGAAAATTATATGCCAGAGAACTGGGACCGCCCTCCCATCGCGCGTGAACAAACTTATGCGTTTGGTGAGCGTTTACACACCTGCAAACTCTACGCACCGATTACATGAAAACTGCACCTCGGCGACTCGAACCACATGAAAGTCCAAGCACCAAGGTGCAGCTATCTCACATGAGTCCCGGCTTCAGGACATCCAAAAGCACGGTCTGCAGAGGCTACTCCGCCGAGGGAATATTGTCGAGGGAGAATTCCTCCGTGCCGTTGAAGACATCGAGGGCCTCCTGGGCATCATAATCGGCAAGGGTGATCGCGCTGATGGCCTTCGTTAGGCGCACAGCCTCGTCGAGCGAGCGCTGATGGATGTTGCGGCCGGTAGCGTTGCCCGAAGCTCCACCAATATGAATCTGGTCGTAGAGCTGGGTGAGGAAGGTCTCTGGGTCGACAGTCGATCCGCCGGCGCACACGAGCTTGGTCCTTCCAGCTGCCGTAGAGGCGAGCTTGAGCAGCTCTGCAGAGGTTGCATCGTCGGTTGGATGAGGCGGATTGACCTTCACGAAGTCCGCGCCCAGGCAAAGCGCCACACCAGCAGCGCCGGCAATGAGCTGAGCATCCTTCTCGTCCGGAACGGCCTTGCCGCGTGGATAGATCCACAGCACGGCGATAAGCCCGTTGGCATGTGCCTCTGCGATGAGCTCTCCCGCCTCGGCCATCATCGAGGACTCGTACTCTGAACCCAGGTATATCGTATAGCCAATTCCGACGATGTTGATGCCGGCATCGATCATGTCTAGAACGGCCTCAAGTGAATGGAGCTGGGGCGAATAGGGATCGTCCTGGTCCTTCTTCACGAGGTTGGTCTTGGAGTTCATCTTCACGAGGTAGTTGATTTCGGGATAATCCTCGGCATACCTTGCGACTATCCCTCGCTGAGTTGCGAGCACGCCTATGCAACCCTGGCTCCCGATCTTGAGAAGATGCTCTGGATCGGCATCCGACGGGTCGATTCCCTCACCATAGAAGTCCTTGTTGAGGTGCTCGATCTTCTGATCGCAGGCAAAAAGCATCAGACGGCCGGTGCCACGGGTCGCGGCCATGTAGTTGTCGACATAGGTGTCCTTTGCCTCTGGCATGACATCAACGGGAATGAGCACATCATCGCGTGTAATGCTTGGCATGGTATTTCCTCCTGAAACAATCCGCCCCATCGCCATTGCGACGGAGCATCGACTATATCTCCACGGGGTGCAGGAGCGCGCTCCGGGGGTTGCATTGACATTTAAAAGGGTACCTTATTTTCAAAGGCGTTTCGACACAAATCTGACTATCAGCACTTATTCCCCAATGGAACCGGGCGTTTCATCCTCGAGAGATTCATCGTGGTATCCGTTTACCACGGGCCAGTTGCGGTCGTCTTTAAACGAGATGCCATCGACCCACGGCCCCATCGGTTCCACTGCACGCTTGAACTCGTTACTGGCAATCGTGCGGAGCACCTTGTTCACGGTGTCGCGGTCGAATCCCTCGTCTACTATCGCATCTGGCGTGTAATCGTATTCGAGATAGAGAGTGCATATTCCATCGAGAATCTCATAGGGAGGAAGGGAGTCCTGGTCTTTCTGTCCCTCGTGCAGCTCTGCCGAAGGCGCCTTCTCGATGATTTCCTCCGGAATCACCTCGCTCTGCTCGTTTCTCCACCTGGCCAGCTCGTAGACCCTGGTCTTGTAGACATTGCCAATCGGCGCATATGCACCGCAAGTGTCTCCGTAGATTGTGGAGTACCCCATTGCCGCCTCGGACTTGTTGCTCGTGTTCAGCATCACCCAGCCATAGCGATTGGAGAGCGCCATCAGGCAGACAGAGCGCACCCTTGGCTGGAGGTTGTCTCTCACCGAACCCTCCACAGACCCGCCGCAAGGCTCTGCGAGGAGCTTCTCAAAGGCCTCGAACGGGCCTTCTATGGGGATGGTCACCGAGTCGATTCCCAGCAATTCCACCAGCTTCTCCGAATCCGAGACGCTCGAATCCGATGAATATCTGGCCGGCATCAGAACTCCGTGCACCTTGTGGGGTCCCAGCGCATCCACCGCAATCGCCGCCACAACTGCCGAGTCAATGCCCCCGGAAAGACCAACTACCACGTCGGTCATCCCGCTCTTGAGCACATAATCGCGGGTTCCCGTGACGATTGCGCCCCAATCGGCCATCTCGTCGTCGATGCCGTAATCATCCATGTGGACGGAGAATCCGAAGTCCCGGTCGTCGTCCAGCTCCTCAACGGAGACAACCCATTCCTCGTCCTCGCCCTCCAGGATGTCGATTCCCAGTAGAGCCTCGTCAAAGAGCACGGCGTCGACGCCCATCTCCCCTTCCGGGGTCACGATGTAGCTCGCGCCAGGGTAGACCGCAGGGCCTTGAGCTCCCACGCATCCGCAGCGCAGAACCCAGGCTCCGGCGCTCTCGGCCAGCTTCTCGTTTGCGGCGATCTCGTCTCCGCTGACAAGGTCGGCGCGCTGGATATCATAGGTGTCGTCAACCAGGTTGACTATCGCATCGGCAGGGACATCCATCTCCCCCGCCTCTAGCATCGCATCGGTTCCACCTAGCAAGACGACGAACTTCTTGCCCCCGATGGTGAAGTCCCCAACCTTGGAGTACATGTCATCTTGGTCCTCCAAGACCGTCATGGAACCATCGCGGAACAGGCAGATCTTCTCGTCGACGAAGAGAACCGAACCTGTCTCCTCGTCGTATTCGGTGACGTATGAGGTCGTGAGAACCGGAACCTTTGCAACCTCGGCGAGCTTGTCGTGTGCCTTGTCGAGCTCTCGCAGAAACCCCTCTGAGAATTCCAACCCTCCCAGAGGACATCCAGAGATGAAGAATGGGGGCAGAATCAAAAGATCCGGGCTGCCATCGGTCTCAGATGAGTACTCCATGACCTCTTCGAGCTTGTCGAGATTCTTCCAAACCGCTCCCAGCTCGGAGTTCAGCTGCGCCATCAAAATGTTCATCTAGAGCCTCGCCATCCAAGCGCTTTCGGCACCTATTGTCGTGGGCCTGTCGTGTCCCGGGAAGACCTGGGTCTCAGGAGGGAGCTTGGAAAGCCTCTCCATCGACTTGTTCATCGCCTCTTGGTCACCACCCGGGAAATCCGTCCTTCCATGAGCGCCGAAGAAAAGAGTGTCCCCGGAAAGGAGAACCCCGTAGTCGGAGCTGTAGAGGCACATGGACCCGGCAGTATGCCCAGGAGTATGGAGCACCTTGAACGTGAGGTCTCCCACAGTGAAATCCTGCCCGTCCTCGAGCTGCACATCGACTTTCTTGACTGGAAGATACCCGAAATAAGCAGGGTCTGGGTTCATTTCGGGGTCCAGGATCCTATTCACCTCTCCGGAATAGGCAACGATCGGAGCGCCGGTGGCATCAACCAAATCCGGAAGGGCCCCGATGTGGTCCATGTGCCCGTGGGTAATGACGATCGCATCGGGTTTGCGACCATCCAGCATCTTCAAGATCGTGTCGGCGTCGTAGCCCGGGTCGACGATGATGCATGCGGTATCGTCGAAGACCATGTAGCAATTCGTGGCCAAGGGGCCAACCTGGCTGAGCTTGATTTCCATGCCTGCTCTCCTTCTCCCAGCTGGGTAGGCCCCAGCCTCAGCCCTTCTTCTTCATTGAGAACTCGCCCGGCAACATTCGCCTGGCCTCGAAAGCACCCTCTATCGATTTGATAGATCGGAGAATGTTGTCGATGTGCTCGGCGCTGCTCGTCTGAACGACGAAGCGCATCTCCACTAGCCCGTCTTTGTTGGAGTTCGTGTACGCCTGGAGGATGTTCGTGCCCAAATCGCTGAGCTTGATAGCAACATCCTGCAAGAGCCTGGTGCGGTCAACCGCCGCCACATAGAGCTCCACCGAGAAAGCGACGTTCTTATCCGAATCCCATTCGACCTCGATGAATCTCTCAGGATGGTCTTTCAGGTCCTTGATGTTCGGGCACCCGACCCTGTGCACGGTCACGCCTCGACCGCGGGTCACGAATCCGACTATCTCATCTCCCGGAACTGGATTGCAGCAGCGCGATAGATGCACCAGCGCGTCGTCGACTCCCTTCACGATGACTCCGGAATCGTTGCGCCTCTTGCGCAGGGCCTGCTGGTTCTGCTTGGCGATGTGGCTGGTGTTAAGTTCCATTCCAGCAACTTCGTTCAGCTTGGCCTGGCTCCTTGCCTCCCTCTCCTCGGCGCTCTTCTGAAGTTCCTTGAGAAGCATGTTGGCAACCTGCTTGCCGGAGAGCTTTCCGGACCCAATGGCAGCGAACACATCGTCGGGGTCGTTGTAGTTGAGCTCGTCCGCGATCTTCTTGAGGGCCGCAACCGATCTCGAGGATGAAATCCCCAAACCGCTCTTGCGCATCTCGCGTGCCAGCACATCTCTACCGTGCAGAAGGTCGTCGCCCTTCGATGCCTTTGAAAGATAGCTTCGGATCTTCGACCTCGCGGAAGGGGTCTTCACGATGTTCAGCCAGTCTCTCGACGGGTTGGAATTCTGCTGGGTGAGGATCTCCACGCGGTCGCCACTCTGCAGCTCATATGAGAGCGGGACGATCGACCCGTTCACCTTCGCTCCCACGCAGTGATGGCCCACCTGGGTGTGAATCGCATAGGCGAAGTCGAGAGGCGTCGCGCCTGCCCTGAGGCTTATCACCTCTCCCTTCGGGGTGAACACGAAGACCTCGTTCTCGAAGAGGTCCACCTTCAGGGAGTTCATGAACTCCTTGGGGTCCTCGGTATCATCCTGCCAGTCCAGCATCTGCCTCAACCAGGTGAGTTGGGCATCGAAAGTGTCATCGTCGACCTTGTGCCCGGCGTTCTTGGCCTTGTATCTCCAATGCGCCGCCACGCCGTACTCGCTGATCCTGTGCATCTCCTTCGTGCGGATCTGCACTTCGAGGGGACGGCCCGCCGGCCCGATCACCGTAGTGTGGAGCGACTGGTACATGTTGAACTTCGGCATCGCGATGTAGTCCTTGAAACGACCAGGCATCGGGTACCACAGCGTGTGGACAACACCCAGAGACGAGTAGCAGTCCTTGACGTCATCGACGATTATTCGGAGGGCGATGAGGTCGTATATCTCTGAGAAGTCCTTCCCGCGCTGGGTCATCTTCTGGTAGATGGAGTAGAGGTGCTTGGGCCTGCCCGAGATCTTGCCATCGATGCCGACCTTGTCGAGCTCGGCCTGGAGGATGTCGATGGCCTGCGCCAGGTATTCCTCCCTTGCCTCTCTAGATTCCGCGACCATGCGGGCTATCTGCTTGTATTTCGCAGGCTCCAGATAGTAAAACGAGAGATCCTCCAGCTCCCATTTGATCGAGCTGATTCCAAGGCGGTTGGCAAGTGGGGCATAGACCTCCATGGTCTCCTTGGCCTTGAAGATTCTCCTGTCCTCCGGAAGCGCCATGAGCGTGCGCATGTTGTGGAGGCGGTCGGCGAGCTTGATGACGGTGACGCGGACGTCCTTGGACATGGCGACCATCATCTTGCGGAAGTTCTTCGACTGGGCCTCTGTAAGGGATTCGATCTGCAAGTTCGAGATCTTGGTAACCCCATCGACCAAGGTGGCGATCTCCTCGGAGAATCCTTCTGCCACCTGCTCGCGGGTGACATCGGTGTCCTCCACGGTGTCGTGCAGGAGAGCCGCGGCAAGGCTGGGGGCATCCATGCGGATCTCGCTCAAGATGTAGGCAACTTCGGTGGGGTGGTTGATGAACGGCTCGCCCGATTTGCGTTTCTGACCGGCATGGGCTTTCTTTGCAAACTCATAGGCCCTCGAGACCAGGGCGAGATCGTCTTCGTCAAGATAGGTGGCAGCTTGCTTCATGAGCTTGGCATAGCTGTCCTCCGGCTGCTTGATCCTGTCGTCGAATTGCTTGATCGGATCGTCGTACATCAATTCCTCCTGGCCACCGATATCTCATCAGTTGATGGGAGCCGACGACCTGCAACTCACAAACCGTCCGTAGGACACCAACCTCATCTAGCTCTATTAGTTGTTCTGCCTCGGAATCAACGGCCTGTTGATTCCGGCAAGGAGACCTCCGGCGCTCTCGCTCATCATCCAATCGGAGAAGCCGATGAACGAATCGAATTCCTCGCAGGCCTCCTGATATCTAACGCTGGAGGAGAGGTCGACCTTGTGCACGCCATGGATGATGCTCGCACGCCTTTCGGGGCCCTCTCCCTCCAATTCAATGATCCCGAGCTCTGCAAATACTTCAAGCCCGGTCTTCACTGAAATTATCGACATTTTAGCACCCTCTTCATGGGCGTGACATGCCTCCAGCAACTCCTCTGAGCTGACAGGCCCCTGTTTCTGGATTCCCAGCGCCCTGATGCTCTTGTAGAGCAAGACCAGCTGGTCGCGCGTTGGGCAATATTGGTGCAGCACGTTGATGTTGATGTCGCTGTCATGAGAATTGCAGACGATGTGAATCGTTGAGGGCTTGCCATCCCTGCCACCTCGACCAGCCATCTGGTTGTATGCCAGAGGGGAGAATGGCATGTGGTAGATCACGATGTGCCTGATATCCGGCACGTTGACGCCCTCGCCAAATGCCGACGTCGCGATAACCGTGGTGATCCGGCCGTCGCGGAACATGCTCTCGATTTCGAGCCGCACGTCCCTCGACAGGCCAGCGTTGTAGAATGCGATCTTCATGGCCTGGTCGGGCAGGCGCTTTCGGAGCATGCGGGCGAGATCGATGGTGGCCTGCCTGGAGTTGACGTATACCACGGACTTCTCTCCGCTCGAGACGATCGACGCCAGATAGGTCTCCCTGTCGACAACCCCCCTCTTGTCATCAATCCTGAGATTCTGCCTCACGGTGTCGTCGAGCACTGTCTCGGTTATTCCAAGCGAAGACCTTATCTTGTCGGCATATGGTGCGGGAGCAGTGGCGGTGACCGCCAGCCTCACCGCATCGGGGAAATACTCCCTGACGAAGTCGAGCCTCGTGTAGATTGGGCGGTTGGCATCGCTCGAAGTTGCGATGTGGTGCGCCTCGTCGACGGCTATGAATCCCACGTTTCCAGAATTGGACAAGGTCTCCTTGTGCGCGTAGAGAAACTCCGGCGTGGTGAGGAGAACGTCTATATCTCCCTTTTCCCAGAGGTCGTAGGTCTCGTCGCGGCGCTCCTTGGGGGTTTCTCCGGTGAGAACCTGGACCTTGACCCCCAGCCTGGCGAAATCGTGACCGATGTGGAACGACTGGTCGTTTATCAGCGCCCTCAACGGGTAGATGAAGATGCTCTGCTGGCCTTTCGAGAGGGCGATCTTGGCAGCATGCACATAGAAGATCATCGACTTGCCACGCCCAGTTGCCATGACCACCAACGTGGACTTTCCTTCCTCGAGCAGTTCGAGGGCCTGGCGCTGCGACTGGTGAAGCTTGATGTTGTGGCCTGCAAGTGCCACGGCGAGCTCGCTCGTGAGGTTGTAGCTTCCGAAGTCCTCTTCTTCCTGAGACGGGAGAATCCAAACTGCCTTCTGCGCGCTGACCTTCTCCGTGATATTGGGAACGTGAAGGTCGGGAGTGCATATCTTCTTCTCGTCCTGGTCGTAGAGGTTGTTGATGAACTCGCAGAGAACCTTGTCGTCGTTCATCGCGTTGTCGTAGCTGGTGGCAGGCACCATGTCCTTGACTTTGAGCTTGAGCTGCCTCCTGCCCCTCCACTCCTCGATCTCGGGAGAGAACACCAGATCCACAGAAGAGCTGCAGGTCTCGTACTCCTCGGTATCGTTGCAGTGGAAGTAGATTGCGGTTGCGTCTGCCACACCGTTTGTGATTGAGAACGACAAGTGGTTCTTGTTGGTTCCAACCGCACGAGCCCTGGTTATGAAGGCCTTGGTCATGGCAAACATCGGCTCCATATTATCTTGACCATATGGCTCCATGCGCTGAAGCGACTCCACCTGGTCCATCGTTAGATCCTCGAAACCGATGATTCCGTCGATGGGGATGGAACTCACAAAAGCGTCCTCAGGGAAGTCCCGGAAGTAATTCTCCAATCTCTTCTTGAACTCTGGCAGGTCCTTTGTCTTGACCGTCACCCCGGCAGCATACTTGTGCCCACCGAATTTGACAGTGAGGTCCTTGACCGATTCGATTGCCTCGAAGAGGTTTATCTTTCCCACGGAACGGCCCGACCCGTGAGCTTCGTCGCCATCTACCGTGAACAGGATCGTTGGCACTCCGTACTTGTTCGCCATCCTGGACGCAACGATTCCCTTGACGCCCTCGTGCCATCCTTCTCCGACCAAAACGAGGACCCTCTCCCCGTCGTACTGGAGGGCGGCAGCCTCTTCCGCATTGTCCGTGAGCTCGAGCTCGGTCTCCCGTCTCTCGGAATTCACATCCTCCAACTCACGGGCCAATCCGGTTGCCTCAACAGGATCTTCGCAGAGGAGCAGGCGAAGTGCCAGCGTCGAGTCGGCCATGCGACCGGCTGCGTTCAATCTGGGAATCAACGAGAAGGAGAGCTTGATGGAGGTGACATCCTTCGGCTCATCGCCAGCAAGGGCCAGCGATGCCATGACCCCGGGGCGAGGGGAATTCTTTATCATGTCTATTCCGGCGGCCACAAGGGCGCGGTTCTCTCCACGAAGGGGCATGCGATCCGCAATTGTCCCAAGTGCAGCCAGGTCGATGAGTCCCTTCCATACATCCGGCTTTCCCATCTTCTCGCCGGTCCTCTGTACGACCTTCAGGGCAACGCCAACTCCGGCGAGGCCCACGGATGGGCAATTGGGATCGAGCTTTGGATTGCACACCGGAATTCCCTCCGGCACAGAGTCCATGGGGTTGTGATGGTCCGTCACAACCACATCCACTCCGAGTGACTTGAGATAGTCGACCTCGGGGCGAGACGTGATTCCGCAATCAACCGTGATCATGAACTCTGGGATGAATCCAAAAAAGGGCTCTGCTTGCTCGCCATCCTCCTTGGAAAGTCCCATGATGCGGTCCACGGCCTCCACGCTGAGCCCGTATCCTTCGTCCTGCCTTCTTGGGATGAACGGGGCCGCCTCGAGCCCAAGCTGCCTAAGGCCCAGGAGCATCACGGACGTGGCGGTGATTCCATCGACATCAAAGTCTCCGAATACCACCGTTTTCTTCTGCTCTTCTATTGCCTGCGCAATGGCACAGGCAGCCTCCTCCAGACCAGGAATCTCGCCAGGGTCTGCCCAGTCGCGATCCAACGAGGGATTTAGGAAGATCTTCGCATCTTCCACATCTGTGATTCCCCTGGCGGCAAGGGACAATGCCAAAAGTCTTGGAATTTGCAGTTCTTCTTGTAGTCTTTCAATCACCTGCGCATCGGGTGATTCGATTTTCCAGTTGCTCTTCATGCTAAAAACGCCGATCTATCATTTATATTTTTCGAGAAATATTATCGCAGACAAGCCGGACAATAATAAAAATATTTCACGTCTAACTTCTAAAGAAGCAAGAAATAGCCGCGAATTTCAACAGGTATCCAGATTTTGTGGAAGCACTAACGATATTAGCATTTGCATAAGGGAATTTCAGAATCGTGATGCAAAAACAAAATGAGCTGATATAGCGGAAGGGCCAACCCGTGGGCTGGCCCTTCAGGATTCAAAATATGCTAGAGCTGCCAAATTGGTCCAAAGCCTCTTCGGCGAAGCCCAGCGCCGAGCTTCCCAATCGGAGTCGGGAATCAGAGCACATGGCAGCATGAAGACCCAAAGCTAGGCAATGGCCTTCTTGGAGACCTCGCAGAGAGCGGCAAACGCATCGGGGTCGTTCACCGCCATGTCGGCGAGAACCTTGCGGTCGAGCTCGACACCGGCGACCTTCAGCCCATGCATGAACACGGAATAGGACATGCCGTTGATGCGGGCGGCAGCATTGATGCGGGTGATCCAGAGACGGCGGATGTCACGCTTCTTGTTCCTGCGGTCCCTGTATGCATACTGCAGTGAATGCTGCACCTGCTCCTTGGCTGCACGGTAAGACCTGGATTTCGCACCATAGTAGCCCTTCGCACGCTCTAGGGTCTTACGGCGCTTCTTACGGGCTGCAACTGAACGCTTTACGCGGGGCATATCAAATCACTCCTATAAACTCAATTTCGGATAAAGATGTGCGCGAGATGCGCGTAGATGTCTAGCGAAGACCTAGGCTGCGCTTTAGAACCTTCTCGTCGGACTTGGCGACGACGGTCTCCTTGCGCATGTTCCTCTTGCGTTTCGGGGTCTTCTTCTCAAGGATGTGGCTGCGATAGCCCTTGGCCCTGACGAGCTTGCCAGTGCCAGTGGTGCGAATGCGCTTGGCAGTTCCCCTATGGGTCTTCATTTTCGGCATGGTTGTCTCCTATCTTCTCTACACGCTACATAACCCGCCTTGCTTAGTGCAGGCAGGGTGGAATCGTCTGTTGTCTCCGCTTACTCTTCTCCGTCGGAATCGTTGCCGTCGTCGGAATCGTTGTCCGCAGGAGCCTGCTTCTTTGACTTCTTCGATCCGCTCTTGCGAAGTGGGCCGAACATCATGTGCATGTTGCGTCCCTCGAGCTTTGGCTTGCTCTCGACAACTGCCACGTCCTTGAGGTCCTCGGTGAGCTGGTCAAGAATATTGAGCCCCTGCTCTGGATGGGCCATCTCCCTGCCGCGGAACATGATGGTCACCTTGACCTTGGCCCCGCTTTCCAGGAAGCGGATGATGTGCTTCTTCTTGGTCTCGTAGTCACCAGCTCCGATTTTGGGGCGGAACTTCATCTCCTTGACCTCGAGCTTGGCCTGTTTCTTGCGGGCCTGCTTGGCCTTGACCTCTTGGTCGTACTTGTACTTGCCGTAATCCATCACACGGCAAACTGGAGGATCGGCGTTTGGGGCAATCTCCACCAAATCGAAACCCTGGTCTTTGGCAATGCGGAGCGCGTCACTGGTGCTGTAAATTCCGAGCTGCGATCCGTCAAGACCAATCAACCGGCATTTCGGCGTTCTGATCTCCCCGTTTATTCTCGTCTCCTGTGCGCTAATATCTATGCACCTCCGGCAACAAATCCACGCATTTTTTCCAAACAAAAACGCCTCCAAGTGCTGATTGGAGGCGAACATGGCGCACCCACTGCGGGAAATGCGGATATTTGCGACCAGACAGCAACCTTTGATAAGGCGCCGCAAGGTGGGGATCTCTCCCTCTTGCGCGTCGGTTTCTCGCGAAATCGACTTTGTTAGTATATGGCACTCGGTCGATAGTGTCGAGAAACATGCACGCGAACGGTGCAGACGAGCATGCAGCACAGGTAGCCGCGCTGGCACGCAGCAAAGGTGGCCGCGCTGGCACGCAGCAAAGGTGGCCGCGCTGGCACGCAGCAAATTGCGAGGGGGCGCCAACGGCGCCCCCTCGCGAGCCAGGATTCCCGAGCACACAGACCTTCCGGCCAGCTCCTCGATCATCCTTGTATCTCGAGAACCGTTCTGCGAACCTCAACTCGGTTTCCCCGATCTTCGGAATTTGCCTTGCAAGGCTTCGGCAGAGCGGCCATGTTCACAGAACCTCTTCCTACTTGGCCATCTCCTCGATCTTCGCAGCAGTGCCATCAGACACCGCACCCGTTCCCCCGAGAATATATCCGGTTGAGATGCTCCCGGAGTTCTCGGACAGGAGCTCGCTGGCCTTGTCGGTGCTGCTGCTTGAGGTAAGGAGCATGATCGAGTTGTTCTCGCCACACAGCGGGCCTCCTGCGAGAGCATCCGGATAGTTGGCCCCAGACGCCACGGCCATTTCGTCACAAGTCATGCCCTGAGCGATCTCCCAAGAGGCAACTGCAACAGAAGTGGCGTATCGATCAGCACCGGCTAGACGGGTGCAGCCTATCGAGGACAGGTCGGTCTCCACCTGAGACGATACTGCCTTCTCTCCACCGAGCACAAGCACTTGCTCGAAGCCGCCGTTCTCTATCGCCTCGGTCTGCTCCTGTGTGAGATTGCCGTCGGAATCGGTGACGAACAGAGGAGCCTTTGCAGCATAGGCATATGGGCTTATCGAGAGGGAATCTGCGAAGTTCGAACCCGATGCCACGATTGCGACATCACCTGCTTCATCTCCCAAAGCCTCGTAGACCGCCATGCCCGTCAGCTGCCTGTTGGAACCTGACAGGCGAGTGACCTCTGGTGAGCTCTTGAGAGACTTTACCTGCGACTCCACGTTCGAGGAAACTGCCGACTTGCCGCCAACGATTATCACCTTCGACGGGAGGAGCCTGTCTATCTGGGCCTCTGCTTCGGGAGAAAGCTCTTCGGCCGTGGTCGTGACGATTGGAGCGGCTTCCAAACCGGCTAGGGCAGACGCCGTTAGGGCATCTGGGAAATTCTCACCGGAAACGAGGACCACTGTTCCACCGATCTGGTCGAATCCGGTGGATACGATCTGCGCCATCGTGGAGTAGCGATCGGAGCCGGAAAGTCTGGTCCAGCTCTGGTTCTTCAGAACCGTCACCCTGCAAGTTGCGTTGATTCCACTCGGGGTCTGAACCGTGATAGTGGTGCTGCCGGGCGTGATGGCCGCCAGCTCGCCGTTCTCGTCCACTTGGACGATAGATGGCCTTTCCGAGCTCCAGGTGAGGTCCACATCGGCGGCGTCCGTCGGGGTCACGGTGGCGTTCAGCTTGGAGGTCTTGCCCATGGTCATCACCATAGATGTCTTGTCCAGCTCAACGCCCGTTGGGAACACTCCGGAAGCGGTTTGCTTTGCCGCATCGAAATCGGAAACGGCATTGTTCAGAGTCTCTATTGCAGCGGCAACTTCAGCTTCGGTCAGAGGAGTCTCCTGAAGCACGGACTGAGCTGCGGCAATCGCGATGGAGAATGCGGAGCTGGTGGTGGGGCTCACATACTGAGTTCCCTTGTCCAGACCCGATCCGTCCACAGAAACTGGAGTCGAGCTCTTGTCGGAATTGGCTGCATCGATGGCTTCCTGCAGAGAAGTGACATCGGCGCTCACGATATTGAAGCTGCCAGTTGCCAGCCCTGCATAATCTCCCAGACCGACTATGGACACAGTGGCCTCGCCAACCTCGACGTTATTGGAGTAGCCGACCGTATAGTCGACGTCTTTCGTAAGAGCCTCGCCATCTAAAGTGACCTCCACGGTGGGCTCGATGGCCTCACCCGTATAAACCTGGTCTGGAATCTCGGCGATGGTGGCATCCGAAATGCTGTCGAGTGCCGGCTCGAGAAGACCGACTATCTTGGAAACCCTGTTCTTCTCGTCAGTGGAAAGCGCCGACCCGCCATCTACATAGGTGACGGTCGTTAGCTTGCCGGTAGTGATGTCCGAAAGCGCGGTGACCAGGCCCTCTTCCTCGCCTGGTGCCACGAACACAACCGGCATTTTGTCGTATCCGGCAATCGAGGCGGCCTCGAGCGCCGCAGTGTAGTCGTAATCGCAAACATAGAACCCGCTGTCGACGAACGCACCGTCCGCGATTCCATCGGATGCTAGCTGGGCGCTCAGCAGATAGGGATCCGTCTGCGTGTAGCGCACGATCATATCAGACGAAATCCCGGCGTTCACGAGCTGGGTCTCTACATCGGAGCTCACCGTGTCGGTATCGCCGAAGATCATCACGCGGCTGAATCCGCCATTGCGCACGATCTGCCTGCTCTTGGAGCTCAGTGCGCCTTTTGAATTGGTGATGAGGACAGGGGCCTTTGCAGAATATGCGAACGAGCTGGCCGCGAGTGAGCCCGAAAGAGTTCCGGAATCCGGCATCACAATGCAGGTGTCTCCCCAATAGGAAGCCTGAGCATCGTAGATCACCTCGCCAAGCTCTGTTCCAGAGGCTCCGTTATAGCGTGTGATGGTGGCATCGGGAGCAAGCGTCTGAATCTGCGTGCAAACGTCTTCGCTCACAGCGTTTGTATCGCCGACCACGTAGACGTTTGTGGGATTGACTCCTGAAATCGCCTGCTCAGAAGCTGAATCGAGACCGTCCTGACCGGCTACCACGACCATGGCATCCAAAACGCCAGCCAAGCCGGTACCTGTAAGAGCCTCCTCGATGTCATCCTGCCCAACCACGACCAGGTTCTCGACCGAGGTCCCTGCAAGATAGTTGCGCATGAGCAGGGCATCTGCACTCTCAGACTGCGAGGCCAGGTTGTTGATCGCGGTCTTGCAAGTTCCCATCACGCTGTTGGAGGGCTCGCCCTCTATCTGTGTGGTGCCAAGCGTTGATGTGGGCACGACCCTGTAGAAATAGGCCTTGCCGGGTGTTGCCGTGGTGTCGGTATAGGTCGTCACATCACCACCGTCCACGCTCCCTATTTCCTCATAGGTGCTCGAGCTCATCTCGGCACGCATGATCTTGTAGCCCTTGGCCGCTGGTGCCTGCTCCCATGAGAGCACGACCTCGTCTGTATGATCGGTTGTGGCAGTCGGATCGCTCGGCATCACGATCTCGTTGATCTTTATCAGCGCCTTGCCCTCGATGGTCGCACCGTCGACGGTTGCAGTTGCAATGACCTTGACCGTTCCAGCTTTCACACCTGTGATCACCCCGTTGGAGTCAATGCTGGCATCACCGGTCTGCGGCTCGACGGTCCAGGTCCAGCTTGAATCTGGAACACTGCTCTTGGTATAGCGGGCAGTTAGCTGCATGGACTCTCCACGGTAGACAGCCGAGGAATCCCTGACGATTCCCGCCCCGCCGATCTCGTTGATCATCTTGCCGGCGTTGATGCATCCTGCGCTTCCGCTGGTCTCGCGGCGGTCATTGGTTGGGTCGACGACCTCGTCTGCCGTGGATTCGATTGCAGCCACCACGTCATCTACCTGTGCATCGGGATTGACCGCCCAACAAAGTGCTGCCAGCCCGGCAACCAGTGGAGATGCCATAGAGGTTCCGGACATCTTTCCATAGGAACTCGTGCTGTTCTTCAAGGTGGAGTAGATGCTCACACCAGGAGCAGAGATGTCCTTGTACTCGTTGTAATCCGACCAGTAGGCGTTGGTGCCGTCTGCCTCGAGGGCCGTCACAGCAACGCATTCGTCCCAATCGCTGGGATACGACGGAATCGTCAAAGGCATTCCATTGTCGTCGCCGTTGCCTCCAGCACAAACCGTGATCACATCATAGTTGTCGCGGGCATTGATTATCTGGTCATGGAGTGCGATGTCATCGGAATCTGGGGTGGCATAGCCGCCCAAGCTCATGTTGACGACATGGATGTCTGTAACAGAGCCGTCGTCGATCAGCCCAATGAAGTAGTTATAGGCCTTCACCAGATCGGCAGTGTCGATCGAGGGATTATAAGTGGCGTTGTTGCAGACCTTTATGGGGAGGATGTTGGCGTTGAAGGACGCGCCTGCTATTCCCTTGGCATTGTTTGTCACTCCGGCTGCAATTCCGCACACGTGAGTTCCGTGTCCGTAGTAGTCACCCGTGCCTTCAAGTTTCTTCCCGTAATAGGCATCATATGCATAATCGGTGAGGATGTTGTCGGCCAGATCCTCGTGATCGAGCGTTACACCGGTATCGATCACGACGATCGTAACCGAATGTTGGCACATCGCGGTATCCCATGCGTCGAATGCGTTGGTGTTGTAGAGCCAGTACTGGTTTTCTTGCTGGGTGGAATCACTGACGTTGGCAGCGGGGTCGTCTACGGTCGTAGAGAGCAGCTGCGAACTTCCGGAAAGCTGCACGCCATCGGTCCCCTCTGTGGTGATGTCAGTCGACATCGCGCGCTGTGCCGCAGCTTCCACAGCCTCAGGGTCAGGAACATAGCTGTCCTCTACGTTGTCATCGTAAAGATGGTAAATGTAGTTTGGCTGAGCATAGTCGACTCCCGGGGTGTTCTCGGCAATCTCTATTGCGGAGTCAACGCTCTCACCCTCTGGGATGTTCATAAGGGCCATGTTCCCAGAGGAGTCCTGCCCCTCTCCGATGTTCTTCTCGAAGGTAAAGCCCTTTGATTGGAGCGTTGTGCTCAACGACTCCGTGGAGTAGCTGGATTCAACGGAGTAACCAGAACCGGAAGCGGATTTGGACCCATCGAACGATACGATGATCTGATCCGGCTCCTCTCCAATCATCATCGACTCATCGGGTGAGGCTGATTCCCCGGTGCCGCCGTCGCTGCTCTCTTCTGCCAGCGCAGGCGCCGATGGAATCATCGACATCACCAATATCGCCCCGAAGGCCACATTGGCAATCTTCGAAATCAATTTCTTCCTCACGATTTCCCCTTTCTCACGAGAGCGGGAGAAAGATCTCTCCCGCTCTCATACGCCACATTTTTACGCTCTATTGCATGCAACCATCGATGTGGTTCTTGATGGTTTCGCTCGTGGCGCCTTTCCCACCGAAGAAGTAGAGCGTGTCGATGGAATCCTTGTTAGAGCTCACTACTTCACCTGCAGGCTTGTAGTTGGAGTCGCTTACCAACAACAGCATCGACTTGGACTTGCCCAGCTTGGACGATGCCGCGAGGGCATCCGGGTAGTTGACGCCCGTGGCAAAGCCCGCGCAATCATATGAGTAACCCCTGTTGGCTGACAGCCACTCGCAAACCTGCTGAGATGTCTTGTAGCGGTCCTTGCCAGAAAGCCTCACTGTGTTGGACAGGGAGTCCTGAGTCTCCTGGGACACGACGCCCTTCCCTCCGACAATGATCACGAGACTTGCGGAAGACGCTATCGACTGGGTCTTCTGAGTTGGAATGCTCCCGTTCTCATCAACCAGCAGGATCGGCACGCCGTCTCCTGCGGCATAGGGCGAGATTGACAGGGCATCGGCGAACTTCGCGCCGCTCACCAAGATGACCTCGCCGTCCTTCCAGACGCTGGTTCCGCCCTCTCCGCAAGTGCATCCGTAGTCGTAGATGGCCTCTGCCGTCTCGTAACGCGTGGCGCCCTTGATCCTTTCAACGCTCAAGTTAGAATTCTCGAGCTGCCACTCCACGGTGCTGCTGACGGCGGCATTGCCACCGCAGATGATCGCCTTGGTGGCGCCGAGGCTGCGAATCTCATCGAGCGTGGAGGCCTTGATGCTGTCCGTCGGCGTGAGGAGAATCGGATAGTCCAGCGCTCCGCTCAAGGATGAGGCAGCGAGAGCATCTGGGAAGCTCTCCCCGCTCACGATGATCACGCCCTCGGCGGATGTGTAGGTATCTGCCACCACAGCGTTTGCCGTCTCGTAGCGGTCGCTTCCATAGAGTCTCTTCGATCCCCTGACCTTGAAGGTGCCGGTCTCGCAGGTGATCGTGTAGTTCGAGGTAACGTCTTCGTCTCCACGGACAATCTTGACCGAGGCTGGGTCAATTGTCGTGGTATAGGATCCGAGCTCCTCGCCCTCTGAACGCGTAATCGTGCAGCTGCCTATTTCGTCGGTTCCCTTGAGCCCAGTAGCCGTTGCCGTGAACTCGGGATCGGAATTACCGACCATCTTGGTCTGAGCTGAGGGGGCAATCGTCAAGTCAACCGGGGTGATCCTGAACGATTCGCTGAATTCCCCGCTGAACGAGCCAGTACCGGTAATCGTCACGAGCGCCAAGCCAGCATTGATGTTGTGTGAGTAGGAAACCGTGTAATCGGTGCCTGCCTCCAGGGCCTCGCCGTTGTAGGTCACGTTGACCGTTGGCTCGATGGCCTCGCCAGTGTACTCCTGGTCTGGGATGTCATCGACAAGCACACCCTCGATTCTGTTGACCTCCCAATAGAGGAGCGGGGTGTCGCTGATGTTGATCTTGTAGTAATCGCCGAGGGTGCCGGCAAATTCCGAGTCGGTCATCTGGCTGAGCGTCATTACACTAGACGCTGTGTCGACCTTCACTAGACCGCCCTCGTTGTCGTCTCCGAACAACTTGTCGCAGCCTGTGTCGAGAGTGTAGCAGTTGGTGAGGGTGTTGTAGTCTGCGGAGGAGCTGGAAGCAGTTCCGCTGCCGGAAACTGCGCCGATGATACCTCCGGACCATGCTCCCTCGACGACCTCTTCGCCATCCTCTGCCACTACCTCGATGTTCGAGATCTGACCAGTGTTGTAGCAGTTTGCAATCGACAGGGTTTCGCTGCTAGATGAGGAGGGATACAGGAATCCCACGATTCCTCCTGCATGGGAGGTGCTGGAGATGTCTCCCGTGTTGTAGCAAGACTCGATCTTGTTGGGAGCCAGCAGGTAAGCCACGATGCCACCGGCGTTCTTGCCGCCGATTCTCACGATCGTGGTATCTGCAGACTCGCACTTGATGTCCCCGTAGTTGTGGCATGCGGTGACGGTGGTGCCACCATAGCCCATGTACGCAACGATTCCAGCAACGCTGCCGCATCCGTTGATGTCGCACTTGTTTGCGCAGGCTATGATCTCGGCATAGTCCGCGCGGCCGACAATTCCAGCTATTCCGCCGGTGGAATAGGATGCGCTGGTGTTATCGCAGGTATCGGTCATCGTGCCGGAGACCGTGACGTTCTTGACCACGGCGTGGCTCTCGGAAGTGCCCTCGACATATGCGAACAGTGCATGGAAACCACCGTCGGAAGTGGTGTAGTTGATTCCGCTGATCGTATGGCCGTGTCCATCGAAGACCCCGCGGAACGGCTTGTGGTTCGCACTTCCGCTGCCATACAGCCCAATCGGGACCCAATCGGATGTGAGCTGGATATCAGCTGTGAGGTTCACCGTGTAATCGGCGTAGTCGAATCCGGAGTTGACCTTGTCTCGGAACGAGATCAGCTCTTCCTCGGTTGCGATGTCTATCACCTTGGGACCAGCGCTCTGAATCACGAAGGTCTTGGTGATGGTTCCGTAATATCCGCCTTTTCCAGTGATGGTGACTGTGGCATTCCCGACGCTGATGTTGTCGGCGTAGGAGACGTCGTAATCAGTGCCCTCCACCAAGGCCGTGCCATTGTATGTCACGGTGAAATCCGGCTCGATTGCATCTCCGGTTGCCGTCTGGTCGGGGATGTCAGATACGGTTGCCTTGGTGATGTCGAGCTTCGGAGACGGTGCCGATGTCTGCCAGAAGAGCAGCGGGTACCCGCCGCTGTTGTACTTGAAGATGTTTCCGGTGCTCGTGCTCGTGCCCTCTTCGATAGTTCCAAGGTACGTGGCGAAATCAGAGGCCTTCATCTCGCTATCGGTCTTGATGATCCCCGTTGCGAAACCACTCGTGGTGTGAGCGTTCAGACCTTCGAGAGAATAGTTGTTGTCGGCGGTGAAAAGGGTGTCGAATCGTCCGACTATCGGTGCGTATTCTGTATAACCCCTGACTATGAGCCCAGTGTCGTAGCAGTTCTTCACAGTTGAGAGGTCGTTTGCAAATCCTGCAATTCCACCCTCGGCCCTCCATCCTGTGGAGATGTTGCCGATTCCAACAACGCCCACGTTGTAGCAGCCGTTGATCGTTCCACCCACGGTGGGAACGGTTTCCATATCGCCATTCATGCCGGCGATGCCACCGCATCCCACAACTCCACTGGAGCCCAAGAACACGAACGTGCTGGTGATGTCGCCGCTGTTCATGCAATAGGTGATGGTGCCGTAGTTGGTGCCGGCGATGCCACCGATGCGCTTGTATCCGCTGACGGGTCCGAGGTTCTGGCTCTCGGTGATGGTGCCGGTGCTGCGACCTGCGATACCTCCTATGTTGAATATGCTGTCTCCGGAAACCTCAACGTTAGAGGTCACGCCCTTGATGGTTCCGGCGTTGAATCCTGCGATACCGGCGACGAA
This sequence comes from Coriobacteriales bacterium, assembly GCA_050946255.1. GTDB lineage: Bacteria > Actinomycetota > Coriobacteriia > Coriobacteriales > CADBOM01 > JBMNUL01. The sequence goes on from JBMNUL010000002.1 coordinate 26,404, forward strand.
GTCTGCCTCTCCCTCGGTCTCGCTTTCTGAAGAACTGGAGACCGCGCCGGTAACGGTGAGGTTCTGGATCGTACCGGCGTTGTATCCGAACAGACCCGCATAGCTCGTTGTGCTCTGGACGTCCAATCCGCTGATCGTGTGGTCGTTGCCCTCGAATGTGCCCTTGAACTGGTTGGTTGCAGTTCCAATTGGAGTCCAGGTAGAGGTGAGCGCGATGTCGGCTTCCAAGAGCACCGTGATTCCCTCGTAGTCGTTGCCACCGTTGACGGTATCGCGGAAGTCCTTGAGCTCCTGCTCGGTCGTGATGCGATAGGGGGACAGAATCTCAAATGTGGTGGTAGCCGTGCCGGTGTAGTTGCCGATTCCGGTGATCGTAACGGTGGCGGTGCCAATCTCCACATTGTTCTCGTAGGCAAGCGTGTAGTCGGTATCCTTCACGAGCTGGGTGGAGCCGTCCGTGATCGTGACGTCGGGCTCAATCGCGCTTCCCGTATAGGTCTCCTTGCCCATCTCCGCTATCGAGAGCGAACTGATGTCGCAGGCGACGATCGTGTAGTCCTGGGTAACGGTGCCGGTGTAGTTTCCGGTGCCCGTAACCGTGAGCGTTGCAGTTCCCACGGCGTCAGCGTTCGACACCGCAGTTGTGTAGTCGGTATCCTTCACGAGCTCCGTGGAGCCAAGCGTCACGGTGACTTCTGGGACCACGGGGGTCGCCGAGAAAGTCTGGTCTGCGATGCTGGATACCGTCGCCGTTTCGATGGAAGCCGGGTCTATTGTGAAAGTGATCTGCTTTGAACCGACATAGCTGCCCATTCCGTTAACGTAGACAATGGCGGTTCCAGCATCGATGTTGTTGACATATGAGAGCGAGTAGTCCGTGCCCTTGACGAGTGTGGTTCCGTTGTAGGTAACGACCGGCTCGGGAGTGTGCTCGGAGCCGTTGTAAGTCTCGTTTGGAATGTCGGCCACAGTTGCAGAGTTGATGTTGACCACGGTGGTGCTGATGTTCTGCCAGCTGAGCAGGGGCATGGTGTCTGCAACATGAGAATAGGCGTCCCCGAGCGTGGTGGCGAAGTCCTCCGCCACCATTTCAGCATTTGTCTTGAACGAGCACTCGGTGGAAACCGTGAGCCCAGACGAGTAAGATCCTCCATCTTCACCGATCAGGGCGGAGGCAGTTCCCTCGAGACCATAGCAGTTGGTAACGGTGTTGTTAGCTGCCTGCGAATCAGAGGAGACACGACCGACCAAGGATCCGGTGGAACGCTTGGAAGCATAGTAGCCTGTGTTCTCCGTGAGCACCGTGTTACCGGCGTTGTAGCAATTGGTCATCGTTCCAGAATGAGCAGTGGAGCCCGCGAACCAGACTGCGGCAATTCCACCGGCATTCTGATATGAGGTGATCGTGCCCCAGTTGTAGCAGTTGGTGATCGCGCATCGAGTTCCACCGGATGTTCCACTGTATCCGAAGGTTCCCACAATCCCTCCAGCACCGCTATTGTAGGAGCCATATTCAGCGCCCGTCATTGTGACATTGCCCCAGTTGTAGCAATCTGACACTGTGACGCTGCTGCTGATCTCTCCCACTATTCCACCGGCATTGTCACGAGCCTTGACCGTGACCTCGCTTCCGCAGTTGATGAAATCGGTGTAGTTCGCATAAGCGGCTATTCCGCCGGCGTCTGCCCTGCTGTTGGTGACGGTTCCCTTGACCACGAGGTTCTTGATCACCGCACGATATTCCTCAACTCCGGTACTGGAAACCGGGGATGAGCCGCTGACCCTTCCGAACAGTCCCTGCCAGTTGTCGTCGATGGAGGTCTCGGCATCGGTGTTATCGATATAGAGCCCGCTGATCGTGTGGCCCTGTCCATCGAAGGTGCCCTGGAAAGACGCCCTCACATAACTGTTTTCCTTGCCGTTTCCGATTGGGGTCCAGGCCGATGTGAGCTCGATGTCGTTTGCCAGCACGACGGTCTTTTCCTTGTATGTTGTGCCGGAGTTGACCGAAGCGGCGAAATCACGGAGCTCTTGCTCGGTCGAGATCGTGAGATCCGGGTCGTCCAGAGGCTCTGTCACAGATTCAGCGACCTTGGACTCCACGGGGTCAGCAGCGCCTGCATCTGAAACAGCATTAGAGCTTTGGTCGGAGGATGCCTCCTGCACTGACGTGCTCCCCGTTTCAAGGACAGCATCGGAAACTCCCTCTTCAGATGAGGACGTTTCCTCGACCTGTTCGGCCTGTTCCTGTGCCCCTGCCTGCTCATCTGCCTCGGTTGCATACGAGATTCCAGATGGCCAGAGGAGGAACACCATCACCACGGACATTAACAAGCTGAAAATTCTCCCAGGTAGGCTGAGAGTGCTACCCCTGTTCATGACCCCTCCGTTTCTTGCTGACATTACCCCTGCCATATACGGCATTACCCCACACCGTATAGGCTTCAAGTTGAAACTGACATTTCCCCCTGTGCCATATACGGCATTACCCCGAGTCATATAGGCACAATATTGAAATAGACTATACACAAAATATACTATTCAAAAAATATATTCATGTAAGAATATGCACAAAAGTAATGCAGCCTAAGGAATGAGCTCCCCCGATAATCTAACCTCGCAGAATTTCCACGACACAATGTTGCGCGCTGTCTCCAAACCAAATTCACTCTTCTATTGCATGCATTTAATATTGGGGAAATTCGCGGATAACTTCTGAATTCCCGAAATCGATTCTGCTAGAATCCTCCAACGTATCTGAAATTGTCCCGATTTCGAGCCGGGCTCTTGCCCGCCAAATGGAAGTCGCCCTCTGCAGCAACCCTTTCAAGCTGCGTTGCGCCCCCTTTGAAGGAGGGGCACAGCGAGTTAGAAAGGTTTTTTCATGCCAAGAAACGCCAAAGAGGGAATACTGTTCAGCTTCACGATGTCCGCCATAATGATCTATCTGATGGCGGCTCTCAACTACGGCGTGCGCACGGGCGATGTTGGGGCCACCGCCTGGTTGTACGCATTCTTCAACTTCCCACTTGCCTACCTCGTGGGGATGATTTGCGACCTGTGCATGTGCACTCCGCTATCACGCAAATTGATGACGATCTTCTGCGATGAGAACGACCGTTCGGTTTGGAAGGGAATCACTATCAAGTTTCTCATGGTTGTTCTCATGACAGCCTGCATGACAATTTATGGCGCCGTTGCCGCAGTCGGCTTTGGAGTTCAAACCGTCTCGGCCTTCTTCAGCCTGTTCCCCTACAACTTCACCATCGCACTGCCACTGCAGATGCTGGCAGTGGCCCCCCTTTCGGGGCAGTTCGTGCACGCCGTTGGAGACAAGTTGAATTGGAATGCGCAGAAGATGCCGAAAGCGGTTGCAGCCGAAGATTAAAGTTGAAGTAGAAGACCAAGAGAAGCGAGGTGGGGCTTGGCAAGCTGCTGGGATGCAGAATTGCCAAGCCCCTAGATTTCCCAAACCTGAATTATCAGGCCGCAAGTCCAAAGTTCTACGCAAGCCCAAGCACTTGGACTAGAAAAAAGTCAAAAGCTGATAAAGCTAAAGACGAATCCACGGAACCCAGAATGCTTATAGTTCGTCCACTGCGGCCTTCAACTGCTTCATTGCCTTCTCGACGGTCGAGCGCGGGCAAGCGAGATTGAACCTCTGGAACTGCCCGCCTTCTCCTCCGAACATGGACCCACTGTCGAGCCAAAGCTTTGCCTTGTGCTGGATGAAGTCGTTGAGCTTCTCAGTCTCCATTCCAAGAGCAGAGAAATCTACCCAGATGAGATAGGTTCCCTCCGGCTCGACCATATGGAGCTGGGGCAGATTCTCCGCAAGGAAGTCCCTCATGTAATCTACATTGCCATCGATGTAGGCATTGACCTCGTCGACCCAATCCTCTCCACCTTCATAGGCCGCCTTGCAGGCGATGATCCCCAGAATGTTCGTGGAATTGGCGGCCACCTTGGCAAGGTTCTCGCGGAATTGGTTGCGCAGCTTCTCGTTGGGAATCCAGATATTGGACGTGCAGAGACCAGCAAGGTTGAAGGTCTTGCTCGGTGCAGTGCAGATGATGGAGCTCTCCCTCATCTCAGGGCATGACTTGAGGAACGGGAGGAACTTATGGCCATACCTCATGAGGTCGCAGTGAATCTCGTCCGCAACGACAATCACACCGTGGTCGAAGCAGATCTCCCCCATCTGAGAGAGCTCTTCCTCGGTCCAGGTCCTCCCAACGGGATTGTGGGGACTGCAGAGGATGAACATCTTCACGTCGTTGCTCTCGATCTTGCGAATGAAGTCGTCGATATCGATCGTGTACTCGGGAGATGCGCCTGGTGTGTAGACGAGCTCGTTCTCAATTATCGTGCGGCCATTGTCGTTGATTGCCATCGAGAACGGATAGTACACGGGAGTCTGAATCAGGATGCTGTCCCCAGGAGATGTGAAAGCGCGAATCGCATTGTAGATCGCAAAGACAACTCCGGGGGTCTTGACGAGCCATTCGGGTTCGTATTTAACGCCGTACCTGCGCGAGAACCAGTCGATCACAACATCGGTGTAATCTTCCTTGTTGTCGGAATAGCCGAAGAATCCTTTGGACGAGTATTCCTTAATCGCATCGACCACACAGGGAGCAGTAGGGAAATCCATGTCGGCAACCCACATTGGCAGCTCATCCGGGTCGTGTCCCATTTCCTTGGCGAAATCGAACTTGAACGAGTAGGTACCCTCGCGGCTTGGAACATTATCGAAATCGTACTTCGGCATTACTCCATCCCCTTAGCTTTTGTCCCTGAACATCACTTGGTCTATCGCTGCACGATGCTGCTGAAAATCAGCTGCACCGTTTCAAATGATAGCTTGTTGCATCTATTCGCTCTGCAGTTTTCGCAATTCTCGAAAACTACCAGTTGCGCATGATCGTCTGATCCCTGTCCGGGCCAACCGCGATGATCGAGACCGGGACTCCGGCTATCTGCTCTATACGCTCCACATATGCGCGCGCCTTTTCCGGAAGGTCCTCGTATTTTCTGCAAGAGGTGGTATCGCACTTCCAGCCATCTACCTCTTCGTAAATCGGCTTTGCCCGGGAGAACTTGTCCATTGAATCCGGGAAGTTCTCGACTCTCTCGCCGTCGATGTCATAGGCAACGCATATCCTGATCTTGTCGAATCCGTCGAGCACATCGAGTTTGGTGAGGCAGATGTCCGTGAGGCCGTTGACGCGTGCGGAGTACTTGATGATGGGGCCATCGAACCATCCGGTGCGACGGCGGCGTCCAGTCGTAACTCCAAATTCGGCGCCTACGCTCGACAGTGTCTCGCCGTCGGCATCGTCGAGCTCTGTTGGAAAAGGACCAGAGCCGACCCTGGTGAGATAGGCCTTCGTCACCCCGAGCACGCGATTTATCCACTTCACTCCAACTCCGGAGCCAATGGTCGCGCCTCCAGCCGTGGTGGAAGAGGAGGTGACGAACGGATAGGTGCCATGGTCTACGTCGAGAAGCGTACCCTGAGCGCCCTCGAAGAACACGTTCTTGCCCTGCTCTAAGGCCTCGTTGAGAAGCGTCACGGTATCGACTATATGCCCCGACAAGCGCTCGGCATATTCCATGTAAAGGTCGTAGACCTCGTCGATGTCATAAGGCTTCATCCCATAGACCTTCGTGAGGACCGTGTTGCTGACCGACAGCGCATCCTCCAGACGGCTTCGGAAAAGCTTCGGGTCGAGAAGGTCTCCCATGCGTAGCCCGGAACGCCCGACCTTGCTCTCGTAGGCGGGGCCGATGCCACGTTTTGTAGTGCCGATTTTCTTGTCGCCCAGCATCTGCTCGGAGGCACCATCGAGGTCGATGTGCCACGGCATGATCATCTGAGCATGCGATGAGATAAGGAGCCGCTCTGCAGAAACTCCACCCTCCTCAAGCTGGTCGACCTCACTGAGAAGAACCTTGGGGTCGACCACGCATCCGTTTCCTATGACCGGGATGACGTTCTCGTACATCACACCAGACGGAACCAAGTGGAGAGCCAGGTGCTTGTCCCCATGCACGACGGTGTGACCGGCGTTGTTCCCGCCCTGGTATCTGACAACATAATCGTATCTGCTGGCAAGGAGGTCCGTGATCTTGCCCTTGCCCTCATCGCCCCATTGGGCTCCCACCAATACTGTTCCAGGCATCTTGATTCCCATCTGCTATCTTGGCCGTTTGCCTTAGACTGGCATCTTGCGGCTCCGGAGAGCATGACCGACTCGACGGCCAATCCGGAATGTCTCGAAATGGCATTCTCGCCGACCCGCTCAAATGCACAGCAAAACTAATTATATTAGTTAGCATATTGAGCCACAGAGAGGTATCAGCAAACGCGCCGAAGGAGCTTCCCTGCTTGGAAATTCGAAAAGCCGATGCCTCTTGGACGTCCTGTAGAACAGCACGGTGTAACAGAGACCGGGAAGCGCGCACATCGAGTTAATGCTCATCTGATTCCTTCCCGAGATGCCGAAGCCTGGCGCAATATGCTCCTCTCCCAAGCCTTGGAAGCTCTTGTGGGTCTGAAACCGCAGCCCCTTCTTGTTCCTTCGCTCCGAAAAATCAGAAAATTTGCTTGATGCATAACTATTTCTGCTTGAACAAAAGTTTAAAATCTGTCGGCGTTTTCTCCACATTTGCCGAAGTTAGTGATATTTTCAAACGGTGGGCAATTTTAAACGTGCTCACTTTTTGCAGCTACGGGAGATCCGAAAGGGTCACGGTTGGGTGCTCCTTTGACGCGCGGTCCCGGAGTAGAAAGGAGGATTTGGCAATTCTTCTTTTCGAAGAGACCGGTTCGTTCGCGCGGGCGAATTGAGCCGAGTGCCAGCTCGCGCGATAGTCAAAGGAGGTAATGCTATGACTGTGGACGCTAATGCCCAATACGCGCCTAAACAGCCCAGTGGCATCAGGACACTGGCAGTCCTGATGATTCAATTCGTTCTCATGGGTTTCGTGGTCGTCACACCGGCGATCGCAGTGTTTATGGATCATTTCGGCCCCGATGCCGCTGCCACCGGGTTACCTGTAACCCTTATTTCCACATTGCCCACGCTCACAACATGCATCGGAATACTTCTTTCCGGATTCCTCGTGGGCAAGTTCGTCAAACACCGCACGATGGCAATCATTGCCACGCTCACATTCACCATTTTCGGGTTTCTGCCCGCAATCTTCTACAACTACATCACAGTCCTGATCTGCCGCGCAGCCTGCGGCCTTGGCCTCGGCCTCTTGAACCCACTTGCATCCGCAATCATCTTGGGGTGCTATTCGGGCAACAAGCAGGCTTCACTGCTCGGATATGGAACCTTGATAATCAACGGTGGCGGAATCGTCCTTCAAACCCTAGGCGGAATCCTCGCAGATATCGACACGTCCGGACAGCTTGTCTTCTGGGCACATCTTCTGGGATTCGTTTCTGTGATCTTCGCTTTCCTGCTCCCCAACCCCGAGCTTCCAACCACTGACTCGCAGGGCAAGAAGGTCAAGGTCCACATCCCCGGAGTCGTTTGGATCATCTGCCTCGTATACGTAATCTTCCAGGTCCTCAACTACCCGGCGATGCTGAATGCAGGCACGATCATGATGGACCCGGAGCACATGGGAGGAAATGCACTTTCACTCGACAACGTCGGCTTCATGGCATCCATGGCCCTCAACGTGTTCACGATCTTGGGAATGATCGCAGGAGCAGCCTTCGGTACCGTCTTCAAGCACATGAAGAAGTGGGTCATTCCACTGGGCTGGTTCCTCTGCGCGCTCGGAATTCTATGCGTGGTAGCCGGAAACCATCCGGTTTGGCTGTGCGTGGGATTCGGTCTCCTCGGCCTCGGATTCGACTGGGTCGCCCCGGCATATACATCATGGATTGGAATCGCGGCCAACCCCGCGTCCTACCCGATGTGCATCACCGCGGTTCAGATCTCGCAGCAGCTCGGCGCGTTCCTCGCGACCTTCTGGCTGCAGCTGCTCACAATGACCGTCGGCGACGCCGTGTATTTCCCCGGCTACATCGAGTTCGCGTTCTGCATCATCTTCACGGTGATTTTCCTCTTCGTGAATCCGTGGAAGAACAAGAAGGCCGAGGAGGCTGCAGCTTAAGGCTCCCCGAAGAATTGCCATTTCCTTTTAATCGATGAAGATTGCGCTCCTTCAGCTGGGATGCAGGTGGGGCGCGATAACGAAACACAAAGACGGCTACTGGGTCGTCGGCAAGGGCGAGGCGGTGTCCTAAAGCACCGCCTCGCTTCGATTTACGCCTCGCTTCGATTTATTAAACTGTCCCCTACTACCCACGATGAATGTCATCATCTGTAGCATCTGCATTGAAAATCTACAGTCTTAAAGAGTGGAGACACAAAGGGAGGCGATGGATTTCCTGAAGTTTGCGGTATGGAGATTGTGGTGAAAACTGACCGAAATTGAACTACTTTTGCACTGTTCGTCAATTTTCCAATATTTAACTAATAAATAAGCAGAACACCATATAAAATCCTATAAGCGACTCTGTATGAAGAGTTTACATATATTTTTTTGGGGATATCGAATTACTCTACAATTTCATTACGTTTTTAAGAATTATGAGTCTTTCGAAACCCAGCCCTTTGGAGAAGAGAGAGGAAAGGCCAGAGGATGAAGGCATGGGAAATGCACATGGAAGGGCTCAATGCTGAGCAAGGCGCCGTCGCCGAGCTGCAGAAGGCCCTTGGAGAGCGTTTCATCAAGAGCACGCTCTCGCCCTGCCCCGTGGAGTTCACGGCTGCGTTCGTGAACATCTGCAACTCTCAGTCCTGCGGCAAGTGCACACCTTGTCGCGTCGGGTTGCAGCAGCTCCATTCGCTCATCGAGGATATTCTGAGCGGCAAGGGGACGCAGGAAACTCTTAAGCTCATCGAGAAGACAGCGCGTGACATCTCGTTGACCGCGGATTGCGCAATCGGATCCGAGTCTGCGGCTCTCGCGCTAGAGGCCATCCGGGGATTCCGCAAGGACTTCAATGCCCACATAGAGAAGGGTTATTGCGAATTCACCGCGAACGACCTCATCCCCTGCATGTCCAACTGCCCAGCACGAGTTGACATTCCGGGATACATCGCGCTGGTCGAGGCCGGACGATACACCGACGCCGTCCGTCTCATCCGCAAGGACAACCCGCTGCCAATCTCCTGCGGGTCGATCTGCGAGCACCCCTGTGAGATCAACTGCCGCCGTGGAATGCTCGACGACCCGATCAACATCCGCGGTCTCAAGCGTTATGCATGCGATCATCAAACCGAGGATTACGAGCCCTATAAGTACCCTCCGACTGGCAAGAAGGTCGCGATCATAGGTGGTGGCCCGGCTGGGCTAACCGCTGCCTACTACCTCACGATCATGGGTCATAGCTGCACGATTTACGAGCAACGTTCCCATCTCGGTGGAATGATGCGCTACGGGATCCCCAACTACAGGTTCGACAAAGACCTGCTGGAGGAGGAAGTCCAGTTCATCATCAGGCAGGGAATCGAGGTCAAGACCAACGTCATCGCTGGATATGACATATCAATCGAAGAGCTGCGCGAGAACTATGACGCGATGTTCATTGCAATTGGCGCACATGACGACAGGCAGCTCCACCTCGTGGGTGAGAGCGCTCCAAACGTCATGTCCGCCGTTCAGATGCTCCGCGACATCGGCGAGGGAATCATGCCGGACTTCACCGACCAGACGATCGTGATCGTTGGCGGCGGAAACGTGGCAATGGATGTTGCAAGATCCTCCGTGAGACTCGGGGCCAAGCGCGTCATCGTCGTCTACAGGCGCAGGATGGTCGACATGACCGCACAGAACGAGGAGATCATGGCGGCGCTTGCCGAGGGTTGCGAGATCATGGAGCTCCACAACCCGATTGGGCTCGAGCTCGACCGAGACCATGTGACCGGAGTCAAGATCCAACCTCAGATTGTCGGAGAGCTCGTCGGCGGCAGACCCTCCATCAGAGATGCCAAGGCCGATCCTTTCGTGATCGACTGCGACAGGGTCGTCGTGGCAATCGGCCAGAACATTGATTCTCGCGCGTTCGCCGATTATGGAATCCCAACCAACCGCGGCAAGATCGTCGCCGACGCTGGTGGTGCAATCGAGGGGTTCGACGGCATATTCTCCGGCGGTGACTGCTCATCAGGCCCTGCCACGGTAATCAAGGCAATTGCAGCAGGCAAGGCAGTCGCTCGAAACATCGACAACTACCTTGGCTACAACCATGTAATCAAATCGGAAGTCGAGATTCCGCCCGTCAAGTTCAAGGGCAGGATTTCCTGCGCTAGATCCGAGATGAACGAGAGGGGCGTCGAGGTCAGGCGCCATGACTTCGAGATGTTCGAAGAAGGACTGACCGACGAGGCCGCCCAGCAGGAATCCAACAGGTGCCTGCACTGCGACCACTTCGGATTCGGGGCGTTCAGAGGCGGGAGGATCGAGCAATGGTAAATGTGACCATCGATGGCAAGCATGTTCAAGTGGAGGAGCACACCTCCATTCTGAAAGCTGCTCGGCAGGCGGGAGTTCAGATTCCCACTCTTTGCTATCTGGAGGGAATCAACGAGATCGGCGCTTGCAGGGTCTGCGTCGTTGAAATCGAGGGCTGTCAACAGCTGGCCGCATCCTGCAACAACGAGGTCTCCGAGGGAATGGTGATCCATACCAACAGCCCAAAGGTGAGAGAGGCCCGCAAGACCAACGTGCAGCTCATCCTATCGCAGCACAACGTCTCCTGCACCAGCTGCGTGCGCGGTGGAACATGCCAGCTTCAGAAAGTTTCCAACGAGCTGGGACTGTTCGAGGAACCTTACAAGAAAAACATCCCGCACAACCGCAACAGGTTCGACTTCCCGCTGGTGCGCTTCGAGGACAAGTGCATCAAGTGCCTGCGCTGCCTGCAGGTATGCGAGAAGATCCAGCAGGTCAACATCTGGGATTTCATCAACCACGCTTCTCACACAACGATTGGCGTCAAAGGCGGAATCAACCTCACGGAGACCAACTGCTCCCTCTGCGGACAGTGCATCACCCATTGCCCTGTTGGAGCGTTGCGCGCCTACGACGACACCGACAAGTTCTTCGACGCCCTAGCTGATCCGGATAAGATCACCATCGTGCAAATTGCCCCGGCAGTTCGTGCTGCCTGGGGAGAGACGCTGGGACTCCCCCGCGAGAAGGCAACCGTCAAGAGGCTCGTTGCCGCACTTCGAAGGATGGGCGTCGACTACATCTTCGACACCGTCTTCAGCGCCGACCTCACGATCATGGAAGAGGGCAGCGAGTTCCTCGCCCGCATGAAGGACAGGGAGAACAACAAATTCCCGATGTTCACCTCGTGCTGCCCGGGTTGGATTAGATTCGTGAAGGGGCACTACCCCGAGTTCGTCGACAATCTCTCGACCGCAAAGTCTCCAATGGAGATGTTTGGAGCCACCGCGAAGTCTTACTATGCAAAGCTCATGGGCATAGACCCCGAGAAGATCGTCTCTATCGCTGTCATGCCCTGCGTGGCAAAGAAGGCCGAGGCCGCGCTTCCAACTATGAACGACGCAGGCGCAGGCCAGGATGTGGACATCGTGCTCACGACCCGCGAGGTCGACAGGATGATCCGATCCGAGCACATGGTGCCGGAAGAGCTCGAGGAAGAGGAGTTCGACACCCCGCTGGGAGTCGGAACCGGTGCAGGCGTCATCTTCGGAGCCACCGGTGGAGTCATGGAAGCCGCACTGCGCACGGCTTACTACCTGGCGATGGGCGAGAATCCCGATGCCGACGCATTCAAGGACGTTCGTGGTCTCGACGGTTGGAAGGAGGCAACGTTCCATCTAGGAGATACCCCCGTGAGAGTTGCAGTGGCCAGTGGTCTGGGCAACACTCGCAAGCTCCTCGATGCCCTGAAGGCCGGAGAGGTCGACTACGACTTCGTCGAGATCATGGCATGCCCCGGCGGATGCTCCGGCGGCGGTGGACAGCCGATTTCCGAAGGGCAGGAGCTCGCCGGTGTGCGAGGCCAGGTTCTGTATGGTCTGGACAAGGTCAACAACTTGCGATTCTCCCACGAGAACCCGTCTATTCAGGAATGCTATGAGACCTATTTCGGCGCTCCGCTTTCCGAGAAAGCGGAGAGGCTATTGCACACCGACCACCATGGCTGGAAGATGCCATACGAGATGGAGCTCGACGCCGAGATCGACGGTTAGTTTCGCTAATTTCCGTTGTTCCTGGCTGGCTCAAACTGAGTGAAGAAAGGGGCGCGCCCAAGTTATTCGGGCGCGCCCCTTTGCATGCTCCTAGCCGGCTCTCGGCTCAGGCATTGTCGTGCAAGGCAAGATCAATTTCCAGCTAGCTCGAACCCTTGCTCGGATTCCAGTTACACACTATTCCTCCGCCTGATATGGCTGCTCATCCGGACCGCGGTAGAGCTCGTCGAACCTCGTGTACTCGGGATTGAATGCAAGCTCTGCAACTCCAGTAGGTCCATTTCTGTGCTTCTCGATGATGATGCGCGCTATTCCCTTGTCGGGCCGCTTGGCATTCTCGGCCTCCTCGTCGTTCATGGACCTATCGATGAACATGACGACGTCCGCGTCCTGCTCGATGGAGCCGGACTCGCGAAGGTCGGAGAGCTGTGGACGCTTGCCCTCGCGGTCGTCAACTCGACGGCTCAACTGCGAGAGCGCGATGATCGGCACATTGAGCTCCTTTGCGAGCATCTTCAGACCCCTTGAGAACTCGGCAACCTCGAGATGGCGGTCCTTGTAGTTGGAGTGAGACTCCATGAGCTGCAAGTAGTCGACCACGATCAGCCCCTGATCTGCATCATGGAGCTGCCTTCTTGCCTTGGCCCTCAATTCGATAATCGACAGTGCCGAGGTGTCATCAATAGAGAAGTTCAGGGAGTTCAGCTCTTGGCAGGCCCTTATCAGCTGCTGCCAATCCGAGGAGTCGAGGTTGCCGGTCCTCATCTTCTTGAGCTTCACCCTAGCCTCGGTGCACATGATCTTCTGGATGAGCTGTTCGGAGGGCATTTCGAGGGAGAAGAAGGCGACTGTGGCACCGGCCTTCGCTGCGTTGACGGCGACGTTAAGGGCAAATGAGGTCTTGCCGATACCAGGCCTGGCTGCCAGCACCAATAGATCTCCTCCACGCATGCCGGCCAGGATCCTGTCCACGCTCTCAAACCCCGTGGGCACACCCATGATGTGCTTCTTTTCCTTGGCGAGCTCGTCAAGCTGCTGCATTGACTCCTTCATGAGCTCGCTGAGGGACTTGAACGAGGATTTGACCTCCTTGTCTGTGACATTGAAAATCAATTTCTCGGCTTCCTCGACTACCGCCTCGGTATCGTCCGGGGCATCGTAGCTGAGAGCGCTGATCTTGGTTGCTGCCGTGATGAGGCTGCGGAGAAGGTGCTGCCTGTTGACGATCTGGGCATGGTATTGCCAGTTGGCAAGTGCAAATGAGTTGTCGGCAAGCTCCATGATGTAGGCCCTGCCGCCAACGGATTCCAGCTCGCCCTTGGCCTCTAGCCTCTCGGCAACCGTGATCTGGTCTACCGGGTTTCCATTGGCCGAGAGCTCCTTCATCGCCCTGAATATCTTTTGGTGAGAAGGTTTGTAGAAAGCCTCCTCTTTGATGACGAGAAATGCCTCCTCCAATATCTCTGGATCAAGCATCATCGCTGCAAGAACTGACTTTTCCGCCTCGTTGTTCTGAGGTATGACCCTGTCTCGGAACACTGCTGAATCGTTTTCGGATATGTTCTCGTAGGGAGCTACGTTTTTCGTGTATGGCATATGTTTTTACTACCTTTCGTCCTCGCTGCGAAACGATATTAACAAACGGCGGGGACAATAATTCTCGACGTTGCTTTCGATAAATTTGGACAGGTTTCGGCAATTCACCGTTACCCCCGACATTTCACTGGAAGATGTGAAAATTCAGTGCCTTGATTATTGTCCTTTTGAGATGTTTCCACATTTTTCACAGGCTGGAGAAAAATCAGGACACATTCTTTTGTTTCATTTTGAGAAAATTTTTCATTTCGTTTACCGAGAACATAGCATAGTCCCACCGAATGATAGAAACCAAGCTGGGGAACCCCCTCGATTTTGATAATCTCGTTGATGCGGAAACTATTAGAAAGGTAAAGAATGGCTAAGAAAACCATAAGGGACAGATCGGTTCTAGACGAAATATCGCCCATTGTTGACCCTGTGCCGAGAGATTTCCCTGAACTTCAGCCATTTCCGCAGGTAAACCACTATTTTTCGACAGTAATTTTCGACTTCGACGGCACGATGGCAGACTCCCTGTGGGTGTGGGATGACATCGATGAGAGGTTCTGCGAACAATATGGCCTAGTGCTACCAGACACCTACATAGACGACATAAATGCCCTAAGTTTCGAGGAAACCGCGGTTTTCTTCAGAGAAGACCTCGGACTTGACATGTCTGTGGAGGAAATTTGCGAAAAATTTAACGAACTTGCGTTCGACAGCTACGCAAAGGATGTGAATATCAACCCCGGTGTGAAAAAATACCTCGATATCCTGTCAGAACGGGGTGTGAAAATCACAATTGCAACTTCACTTTCATGGCCCTTGTTGGAAGCCGCTTTAATCCACAACGGGATACTTGATTACATAGATGACATCGCTTTCTGCGACGAGTGCAAGAACGGGAAAATCGAAAGCGACGTATACCTTCTAGCCGCAAGCCGAGTGGGTGCCAAGCCACGAGAATGTCTTGTCTTCGAGGACATCTCTGCAGGGCTGAAAAGCGCACGTAGATGTGGGATGACAGCCTGTGCGGTAATGTTGCCGGAGACATCCGGAAAATACGATTCTGTTGAAAGCGTGAGGGAGAGCTGCGATTTCTGGATAGAGTCTTTCGAGGATCTGGTAGACGCGGCGCTCTCCTAATAAAATTCGGGCCCGGCAGGATTACCACCGGACCCGATTGGATACAGCATCTGAAGTTAGCTTCCCGATCTACTCGGCAGCCTTCTCCTCTGCGTCAGCAGCCTCAGTCTCAACTACCTCTGCGACAGCTTCAGCCTCAGCGGCCTCGGCCTCTGCAGTCTCGGCCTCGGCAACGGCCTCTGCGGCATTAACCTCAGCGACCTCGGCATTTGCCTCGGCCTCCTTGGCAGCCTTCTCTGCGGCCTCGGCCTCTGCGGCCAGCATCTCCTCGGACTTGACCGAGACGTTGATGTTGGCCTTGATGTCACGGTAGATGGAAACAACTGCAACATGCTCTCCCGCAGTCTTGATCGGCTTATTGAGGTCGATCTTCTTACGGTCGATTTCGATATCGAGCTGCTCCTTGAGAGCATCAGCGATCATGACAGGAGTGACGGAACCGAAGAGCTGTCCATCTTCGCCAACCTTGGCAACGATGGTAACGCCCTTGCCGTCGAGAGCCTTCTGCATATCGTCGGCGTTCTCAATGCGCACAGCTTCGCGCTTCTTGATGTTGTGCATACGCTGTTCGAGCTGCTTGAGGTTTCCCTTGGTCGCCTTGATGGCGATGCCCTGGGGAAGCAGATAGTTGTCTGCGAAGCCCTGGGCAACGTCGATGACGTCGCCTTCGCCGCCCTTGCCCTTCAGCTCCTGCATCAGAATTACCTTCATAACATTCTCCTTTAGAGCTGAATCAGTTGTTGTTATTGTTGTTGCTATTGTTGCGCCTCTTGCGGTCGCCGCGACCATTCACCACGGGAACCGTATAAGGAACAAGTGCCATCACCCTGGCACGCTTGATGGCGTTGGCCAGGTCATGCTGATGCTGGGTGCAGGTGCCGGTGACCCTGCGGGGCTTGATCTTGCCACGGTCGGTCATGTACCTGCGAAGCAGCTGGGTGTCTTTGTAGTCAATAGCAGGAGCATCGCTCTTGCAGAACTGACAATATTTGCGCCTTGGCTGGCGGCTGTACTCTGCCATTATTTCCCTCCTTTGCGTCATTTTCAAACGAAGGGGCGCGAGATGCGCGCCTTTGGTTCGAAACTGGTACAGGACGTGGCCGTCTAGAACGGAATCTCCTCATCATAGATTCCCACATCTGGGGCATCCGGGATCTTGCCTTCGGAACTCTGGGAGCTGGCCTGCTGGCCATTTCCATCAGAATAGGACCTGCCGCCACCATTGGAGTTGCGAGATGACATGAACTCTATCTCGTCCACGATGACCTCGAGCTTGCTGCGCTTCTGGCCGTCGCGTTCCCATTGGCTGTAACGCAGCTTGCCCTCGATTGCAACCTTGGTGCCCTTGGTGAGAAACCTCGAAATTCCCTCTGCCCTGGCCCCGAACATGGTGCAATCGACATAGTTGGGATAATCTTCCCACTCTCCGGTTTGGGAGTTGCGCCTGCGGTCGTTTACCGCCACGCCGAAGCTCAAGACCGATGTGCCGCTCGCAGTGGAGCGCAGCTCTGGGTCGCGTGTTAGGTTTCCGCTTATGAGAACACGATTGATGCTCATTTCGTCCTGCTTTCTAAAACAAAATCTTGTCCAACAGAAAAATTGCAATCCTGTTGAAGTTTCAACTTAGGCCTCTTCGGTCTCGATGCGGCGGGTCACCATATAGCGGACAACGTCGTCGTCGATGCGAAGCACCCTGTTGAGCTCGGAAATCTGATCTGGCTCTGCGCTGAAGTTAACGAGATAGTAGTAACCATCAGTGAGATTGTCGATCTCATAGGCCAGCTTGCGCTTGCCCCATTCATCAACGGAGTCGATGGTTCCATTTATGCCGGTGATCATCTCAGACACTTTGTTTGCAGCGGCAATGCGCTCGCTATCTTCAAGTGCTGGGTCGACGAAGTATAGCAGCTCGTAAGCTTTCATACGTCACCTCCTCTGGACTAAACGGCCCGGGTCTTCTTACCTGGGCAGGAAAATAACTAGTGCATATTAGCACCTTTTGGCTGCTTTGGGTATTCTCAAGCTGCCAAATGTGCCGCTCGCGTGAGCTTTTCGTCCATTGCTCTCCGATATCCCCGAACCAAAGGGTTTGGCTTCAGCCTCCTTCCCCAACTTGTGGGATTGCCTTGCCGAACGCAACTTCCCAGCTGCGATCAATGCCAATATAGAAACAGATGCAATTGGAATCATGAATGAAAAGTCCTTGAGGGCCAATGCTCCATCACCGATCTCCTCGATCATTGAGCAAACTCCCTTGAATTTCTCGGAGAAGAAACCTGAAATCAAAGCCCATGTGATCTCCAATAATCCCCGGTGCTCTTCTTGGTTTGCAGAGCTTCCCAATGCAGGTGTCTCTCCGCCAACTTCTGAAGAAATGGTGGCATTGTCTCCAGGAGAAGAACTTGCAGACCCGCTTTCGGATAACTGTTCAGACGCCGCATTACGAACAACGTCCCCACTTGCAGTTCCATATTGTGATTCAGCAGGATTGTAAACTTGGGAGACGTCGGAGGAACCTACATTGGCAGCTTCTGACCCAGCCGTCTCTGAGCTAGTGGTGGTGTGCTCGTTTTGATAGTCCAACGGCAACACTGCTTCTGAGCTTTCTTTTTCGGACGAGTACCCCTGAACCGGTAAACCTAATATCTCGCTCGGATCTAGATAGACTCTTCCACGTTTCAAGCCGACGTGAAGATGCGTAGCTGCACTAGATTTATCTCCGGTTGAAGCAACTGTTCCAATGGCTTGCCCGCTGGAAATGCTCTCTCCTTCCGAAACGGAAACTGACCCCAAGGGCATGAGCGTCACCGTTCTGCCGTCCTCCATCCCAATGGACAGGGCGAGCATGGTGGGCGACCCAGATGTATCACCATCTGGAACGTACCCGATGAAGGAAACCTCTCCCCCAACAGGAGCGTCGACTTCCTCTCCTGCCACTGCCTGGCAATCTATTCCATGATGAGTTGTTGACCTGCCCGCAGACGAAGTGTATGTCTGCTGATAATCCAAGAGCACCTCCCCTTCAGAATGCAGTGGCCAAGCTGCAAGGGCGTTTGTCGGCATCAATACCAACAGTAGCAAAGCGAAGAGAAGGGAGGACACGGGTAACGTAACAGGCGCAAATTTAGATGGTGTTTTCATTTTCAATCCCTCCTCTCCGCTGTTTGCTACGCAGATTATGAAGGGGGAATCAAAACGAAAAACTTGGGGTTTCTAAACGAAATCCAAACTATGCCTGAATGAAACCATCGCTTGATGGAAGCCTTATCTGAATGGGAACCTTGCTAACGCCCGGCGGGCTTAAGGGTGTTCTGCTGGTTGAACTAGCGGGAAATAGTTAATATAATTTTCCAATTGAGGCGAAGCTCACCGGCCACTGTGCCGGTCTCAGCTTCGCCTCAAACTTTCACCCTCTTCATTCGCCCCTCTGCCACCTTGCTCACGCCAGGCCGAGCACGGGACAAACGAACCTAACACCACACCAGAATGAGAGCCACACCCAAATGCGAGCACAACAGTCTGATGGCCAAATATTGTAAAATGCCTGCGACGGCCCAGACGGTTCATATTTATATAAATTCTGTTCAGAAACTCTATCCATTCAACCCCTCAGTTATACTTAGTGAATTAGAACCGAGAGCCCGATACAAGGGCGAAAAAGGAACCACTTGATGAACTTCGAATCAAACAATCCCCGCACCAGCAGTTTGATCAACCCCTTCTATGTAAAAGACCGCGAGTACAACGCTGCGTATAAGAAGATGGCCACTAAGTGCACTTTCCCAGCAGCTTTCGACAACGGTCTCTACCATGTTCTGGTTGGGGTATGGATCTGCGTCATGGGCTTTTCCGGATTGGCAATGTTGACGATAGGCAACGAGATAATCTCCTTTGCAATAGGGCTGGTTCTTGCCTTCGTCATCACCTATTTCTATGGAAGATACATGCAGGTGAAGGTCATGTTCCCACGCGGAGGAACTATGTTGAGAAGCCGCGGGAATGCCAAACCTGTATATTGGATCATCCCTGTCATCTTCTTAGTCGGTTATCCAATATATGCGATTGTCTCCGGAAACCCACTTGCAGTTGAGATCACCATTGGATGCGTCTATGCGCTTCTGGGAGTCCTGGCATTTGCCAAGACAAGCCGCACAGGTCTCCTGTTCCTGGCATTGCTCTTGCTGGCAATTCCGCTTCTCATGGTCTACATGGGCTTTGCCTCCAACGACATCTTGAACGAGATCGTGCTCGTATCTCCATACGAGGGAATCGTGTTCGTGATGTGCGGAATCTGGATGCAGCAGCGCGCAATCATGCCCAACATCAACAGACACGATAGGGAGCTCCTCAAGGAATACTTGACCTCGGGAGACGAAAAGAAGCAATTCACCGCAGCGTCGTTTCTGTGTGGAAGCGTCGACCCTGTGCTCATGCCGGAGCTGCTGGACCTCTGCCAGAACGATAACCTCGCAGTTTCCTACACGGCCCAAGTTGCCATGGGAAACATCTGGGGGCCGAAACCCAATGAGCTTTTCGGGCAGCAGGCGACCGATATGCGAAACGATATTCCAGAAGAATACAGACAGCAGGTTGCCGAGCAAATGGAGGCCCGCCGCAAGACTGTGCACGACCGCTGGCTCAAGCACTACGAGATCGTGGAGAACACATTGCACGAGATAGCTAGCGAGAACGGCGAGACCCAGGAAAAGCTCTACGACCTCGCCGCAGGCAAGAACGTCCGCTACACGCAGGCAAGGGTCATCGCACTCGAAATGCTCGGAACGCTCCGTACCCCGAGGGCATATTCCACTCTCATGGACACGCTCCTCCGCAAGGACAAGAAGATTGCAATTGCCGCGATGCACGGGTTCTTTGGAGCTGACAGCAAGTCGGTTCTCTACCTGGAGAAGTTCTTCGTCGCCAAGAGTTCCTGGATTCGCCGTCGAGCGATCAGGGCCACGCGCTACATGCTCGATTACCTCGCGATATTCGACGAGAACGAGAACGCAGTGGCGAGAGCCTTGCTTGAGCCAGACATTGATGGACTGTTCGATTCGGAGGACACAACCACATTCGCCGCCACAATCTGCCTGCTTCCCGGTGACACCGAGGACGAGATAGACATCATCGAGCAGTATTGCGAGAACAGCCGACCGTTGATAAAGGTCGAGGGGCTGTGCACGTTATCGAGGTTGCAGCCCGAAAGGGCAGTCAATTGGGTGCTTCCGGCGCTCAACGATCCGAGTGCGGCCGTGCGATACGCCGCGATCAAGTGCGTGGCGAAGCTGAGGCTCCCCCAGAGCATGGACGTCTTCAGGAGAATGTCCAGTGACAGATCTCCCAGAGTCGCTCGTCTCGCCTCCATGAATTTGGAGAAACTGCAAGCTGCGATGCGTCCTGCCAACCCTTGGATTTAGGATCTGGACTCGCACTTCTAAATCACCGGGCTTTCTTTCCGGCTCGCCATTCACAATCTGCGTTCTGGCTCAGTGGGCGTGTGCTCCCCTTTTGCGTTCATTTGCGGGGCGGCTCAGCCTTCTTCTCCCCCTCTCGCAAGTCTTGCGCAGACAGGCGGATGTCACACTCCCGCAACACCATCAACTTAATATAATGAGAGCATGATCCAACGCGCCTCCGGGCGCCACGTTCGGCAATGCCAGGGGCTGCACCTTGCCCCGCAAGATGAGAGGGCGGATTCAATGGTTTCCCGAATCTACGTTGAGAAGAAGCAGGGCTTCGACGTCGAGGCGCAACAACTGGCTAGAGAGTTGAGGGACATCCTCGGAATCAGCGGCCTAACCGGGCTGAGATTGCTCAACAGATACGATGTCGAGGGCATCGACGAGCAGCTGTTCGAACAATGTGTTCCCACCGTGTTCAGCGAGCCGCAGGTTGACGTCACCTATGCCGAACTTCCCGATTCGAACGGCGCTACGGTGTTTGCAGTTGAGGCCTTGCCGGGGCAGTTCGACCAGCGTGCAGACTCGGCCAGCGAGTGCATCCAGCTGATCAGCCAGGGAGAGCGGCCCGAAGTCAGAAACGCCAAGGTCTACTATCTCGAGGGAAACCTCTCTGAACACGATGTCGAGACGGTGAAGAACTACGTCATCAACCCAGTGGAGACCCGCGAGGCCTCGCTCGAGAAGTTCGACACGTTGAAGCGCACGTTTCCCACTCCTGACCCAGTGGAGATAATCGAGGGGTTCAACGACCTCGACAGCGACGGGCTTGCCTCCTTCATCAAAGAGCGTGGTCTTGCAATGGACTTGGCCGACATCCAGTTCTGCCAAGAATATTTT
This sequence comes from Coriobacteriales bacterium, assembly GCA_050946255.1. Lineage (GTDB taxonomy): Bacteria > Actinomycetota > Coriobacteriia > Coriobacteriales > CADBOM01 > JBMNUL01. The sequence goes on from JBMNUL010000002.1 coordinate 47,684, forward strand.
TCGGGAGAAGGACGCTGCCCCACGATCACAGAAATCAAGATGATCGACACATATTGGTCGGATCACTGCAGGCACACGACCTTCGGCACCGTCCTGGACGACGTGCAGATCGACGACTCGATTGTGCAGCAGGCATTCAACAAGTACATGCAGATACGCCATGAACTCGGCCGCGACGAGAAGCCGATCTGCCTCATGGATATGGGGACGATCGGAGCCAAGTACCTCAAAGCGAAGGGGATTCTCAAGAATCAGGACGAGTCGGAGGAGATCAACGCCTGCACGGTCAAGATCAAGTGCGACGTCGATGGTGAGCAACAGGATTGGCTCTTCCTCTTCAAGAACGAGACCCACAACCATCCAACCGAGATAGAGCCCTTCGGTGGAGCCGCTACCTGCATCGGAGGAGCAATCCGCGACCCGCTCTCTGGACGCAGCTATGTATACCAGGCGATGCGCGTGACCGGTGCCGCCGATCCTCACACCCCAATCTCCGAAACGCTTCCCGGTAAGCTGCCCCAGCGCAAGCTCGTGACAACAGCTGCCGCAGGGTATTCATCCTATGGAAACCAAATCGGACTCGCAACTGGACAGGTGGACGAGCTCTACCACCCCGGCTATGTGGCAAAGCGCATGGAGGTCGGAGCAGTTGTTGGCGCCACCCCGGCAGACCATGTGAGGCGCGAGACCCCGGCACCAGGAGATGTGGTGATCCTCCTAGGAGGGCGCACCGGACGCGATGGAATCGGCGGTGCAACTGGTTCCTCCAAAGAGCACAAGCTCGAGAGCCTGGAGACCTGCGGGGCCGAAGTTCAAAAGGGAAATGCCCCGGTAGAGCGCAAGTTGCAAAGGCTGTTCCGCCGCAAGGACGCATGCCGTCTCATCAAGCGTTGCAACGACTTCGGAGCCGGAGGCGTGTCCGTGGCAATAGGCGAGCTTGCCGACGGGCTCTACATCGACTTGGACAAGGTACCCAAGAAATACGACGGTCTCGACGGCACCGAGCTTGCAATTTCCGAGAGCCAGGAGCGCATGGCCTGTGCCGTTGCAGCATCCGACGTTGACGAGTTCATCGGTTACGCTCATGAGGAGAACCTTGAGGCCACCCCAATCGCGACCGTGACCGAGGAACCCCGCGTGCGCATGGTGTGGAACGGTGACACTATCGTGGACGTGAGCCGCGAGTTCCTAGCCTCCAACGGCGCTCCCAAGCATCAAGCCGTCAACGTCGAGGAAGGCGGGAGCTACACCACGCCTTGGATGCAGGGCGACCTTGTTTCGGCATCGCTCTCAGAGCGCATGCACGCGCTGGTGACCGACCTCAACGTCTGCTCGAACAAGGGGCTTTCCGAACGCTTCGACTCCACAATCGGGGCGGCAACCGTGCTGATGCCCTTCGGTGGCAAGCGTCAGCTCACCCCGAGCATGGCCATGATCGCCAAGCTCCCGGTCTTCGGAGAGACAACCACCACAAGCGGAATGGCATGGGGCTTCAATCCCTACATCATGGATGCAAACCAGTACAAGGGTGCTTATCTCAGCGTGGTGGAGAGCGTGAGCAAGCTCGTTGCCGCTGGATTCGACCGCCGCGGCGCTTACCTCAGCTTCCAGGAGTACTTCGAGAGCCTGCGCACCGACCCCAAGCGCTGGGGCAAGCCAATGGGAGCCGTTCTTGGTGCATTGATGGCGCAAATCGACCTTGGAATCGGTGCCATTGGCGGCAAGGATTCAATGAGCGGGAGCTTCGAGGACCTCGACGTCCCCCCGACGCTTATCAGCTTCGCCGTTGCCATCGGCGATGTGGACAATGCAACTTCACCCGAGTTCAAAGCCGCAGGCCACAAGGTGCTCTGCATCCATCCCTGGTATGACACCGATGGGCTAATGCCAGATGTACCCGGCATGAACGCTGTGATGGATATGGTTCAGCAACTGATCTGCGATGGCAAGGCTCTGGCAGTGTCCACCCCCGGATATGGATGCGCGGCGGAGTCGCTTTTCAAGATGTGCCTTGGAAACGCCATAGGCTTCGAGATGGCCGAAGGAATCGACCCCGACATCCTGTTCACCCCAGCCTATGGAACGTTTTTAGTAGAACTCGCCGATGGCGCAGAGGTGCCGGCGGGTGATGACCTCGCACATGTAGTGGAGCTGGGCACCACCAGCAGCAGATACGTGTTCTCCGGCGCAGGTGAGACCATCGACATGAACGAGCTGCAGGAAGCCTGGGAGCATGCAATCGAGGACGTTTTCCCCTATCGTGGCGAGGGCGAGGAAGTCGAAACCATCAGTTCCGACGCCAAAGCTCCGGCGGCTCACGGCGCACATATTGCCAAGCCCAAGGTCGTCATCCCGGTGTTCCCCGGCAACAATTGCGAATACGATTCCGCACAGGCCTTCGAGCGCGCTGGTGCCGAAGTTGAGACCTTCATCGTGAACAATCTCTCGCCAAAGGCGGTTACCGAGAGCGCAGAGGAGCTCGTGAGGCTGATTGGAGAGAGCCAGATCCTCATGATCCCCGGTGGCTTCTCCGGAGGAGACGAGCCAGATGGTTCCGCCAAGTTCATCACCGCATTCTTCAGGGCTCCGTCGGTGACCGAGGCTGTGCGCGACCTCCTGCAGAACCGCGACGGCCTGATTCTCGGAATCTGCAATGGATTCCAGGCTCTCGTGAAGTTGGGGTTGGTCCCGTTCGGCGATATCAGACCGATGGATTCAGACTGCCCGACGTTGACGTTCAACAGCATAGGACGGCATCAGAGCAGGCTCGTGCGCACGCGAGTCGCATCTACGCTTTCACCTTGGTTCAGCAAATGCGAAGTTGGGGACATCCACATGATGCCTATCAGTCATGGTGAGGGACGCTTCGTCGCAAACGACGAGGTCCTTGCCCAGCTGAAGGCCAACGGGCAGATCGCCACGCAATATGTTGACGAACTCGGAGTGCCCTCGATGGACATGGATGTGAATCCCAATGGGTCGATGCTCGCAATCGAGGGGATCACCAGCCCCGACGGACGCGTCCTCGGAAAGATGGGCCACACGGAGAGAAGCGGCGCGGGGCTCTACAAAAACGTTCCTGGAGTGGTCATCCAGCCTCTGATCGAAGGTGGTGTGGGCTACTTCACCGAGTAGAGACTGTTGCCGTGGAGTCACTCCTCGAGCGTGGCGTTCATGCTGCCGCAATGCACAGTATTGCCAAGATTTTGACCC
>JBMNUL010000003.1:0-50814 GCA_050946255.1 Coriobacteriales bacterium
GGCTTGGATACTGGCTTATATACGCCCGAACGCTAACTGGTACCGTCCTGAGTGTCCATGCGCACAAAGGATGCTGGCATGAGCGCCGACCTGACCAACCGTGCATCTTCGCAAGACGATCAGGCCAAGATCTCAGCGGGAACCTCCATGCTCTCCCTGCCGCCGGCCTCTGGGTTGCTGGCCTCTGCCTTCTCGCGCTTCTCGATGTTGTTGTCGCGGTCGAAGTTGGCCTTCGCAACCGAGATCATGAGCTTGATCCTGTTCAGCTGGTTGACCTCCGAGGCGCCAGGGTCATAGTCCACGGCCACGATGTTGGCGGTGGGGTTGAGCCTGCGCAGCTCCTTGATAACTCCTTTGCCGGTAACGTGGTTGGGCAAGCAGGCGAAAGGCTGGGCGCAGATGATGTTGGGGCATCCGCTCTCGATGAGCTCGATCATCTCGCCGGTCAGGAGCCATCCCTCGCCCATCGTGTTGCAAAGCTGGAGCACGTTGTCGGCATATTCTGCGAGCTCCATTACGTTTGCCGGGACCGTGAACCTCTTGGAATTGGCAAGTGCATCCCTAAGCGGCGTGCGCGCCATGCCGATGAGCTCGAGCACTATGCGCGAGCCGATTGCGGAGAGCTTGGGCCTGCCGAGGAAGCGGTTGTACCAGATGGAATTCGAGATTCCGTAGAGGAAGAACTCCACCAAGCCGGGAACCACGGCCTCGCACCCCTCTGCCTCGATGACGTCGACCACCTGGTTGTTCGCAGTGGGATGGAACTTCACGAGAATCTCGCCCACGACTCCAACGCGGGGCTTGCTGCGGTCGTTCACCAGCGGGAGGTTGTCGAAGTCCTCGACGATTGCGTGCACGTTCTTGTCGAATCCCGACGGGGTTGTGTTGTGCAGGTCGTCCTTCAGATATTCCATCCACTTGCGGAAGAGCTCGTTTGCGGCACCCGGAGTGGCCTCGTAAGGACGCACGCGGTAGAGGCACTGCATCATCAGGTCGCCGTAGATCAGGGCCATGAATCCCTGGTAGAGCATTATGGGGCCGATGTGGAATCCGGGGTTGTCCTCGCCGAGCTTGTGGAACGCAAGTGAGATGACGGGGATGTTTGGATATCCGGCCTCTTTCAGGGCCTTGCGGATCAGAGCTATGTAGTTGGTTGCTCGGCAGCCTCCACCGGTCTGGGTGATGATGACGGCCAAGTGGTCGGTGTCGTACTTGCCAGAGAGCACGGCCTCCATGATCTGGCCGGTAACGAGAATGGACGGATAGCAAACATCGTTGTTGGCATACTTCAATCCAGCCTCGACAGCACCATGGTCCACCGAGGGTAGCACCTCGAGGTTGTATCCCCAATCGCGGAACACCCGCTCGAGCAGCTCGAAGTGGATGGGGGCCATCTGCGGGGAGATGATCGTGTAGCCCTCTTTCTTCATCTGCTTCGTGTACTGGGCCTTGTGGAAAGAGGTTGGGGTGCCCTTCTGTATCGGGAGCCCTATGCTTTTCGCGAGCCTGCGGATCAAGCTGGTGTCGGCGAGGCCTTCTTCGTATTGCTTCTCGGTGCCAGTCGCCTTCTTTCTAGACTTTCCCCTGCCCTCGGGATGCCAGTTGAGCTGGAGCTTGGAGGCGGGAATCTCAGCTGCACGCTCCTTTGCGGTCTTCTGTCTGGTTGCAGGTCCACCTTCGACCGGGGCAGAAGAGGATTGCGACGTGGTGTCGGAAGAAACTGCAGATGCAACTGCAGATCCCACATTTGACGCAACATCCTTTACAGTCGCACCGGCGTCTGCAATAGCAGACCCTGCATTGGCAACTGCATCGGCTCCTGCAGAGATTGCCCCGTCCCTGAGTTCTCCCATCGACTCAAACAAAGTCTTGCCCCTTTCGGTGAGGACCTTGTCGGTTGCAAGAGAGGCCTTTTCCGCCGGACAGGTGTCCCCAGCGGCGATCATCGCACGCGCCGCTGCCCTGCGGTCGTGAGATGCGGCAACCGAAGCCCCTTTGTTCGACTGCTTCTCATCTAGGGCGGCGATCAGGGAACGGATCCTGATCCTGGCGGCTCCCAGGTTGGAGACCTGGTCGATTTTCAGCACAGTGTAGATCTTGCCGGATGCCTCCAAGATTTCCTGGACCTGATCGGTGGTCACTGCGTCGAGCCCACAGCCGAAAGAGTTCAGCTGGATAAGGTCGAGATTCGGGAGCATCGTCACGACCTTGGCCGCCGCGTAGAGCCTGGAATGGAACATCCACTGGTCGATGACCCTGATGGGACGGTCGGGCTTGACTAGATGTGCCACGGAATCCTCGGTCAGAACGGCCAACCCGTAGCTCGCGACGAGCTCGGGAATCGCGTGGTTGATCTCGGGGTCCTGATGGTAGGGCCTTCCGGCGAGCACGATGCCATGCCTGTTGTTGTCGGCAAGCCAGCGCAGGGTCTCCTCGCCCTTCTTGTGCATGTCGTCCTTGAAATGGGCGTCCTCTGCCCATGCGGCCTCGGTGGCAGCCTCGATTTCCTCCAACGTCGGAGGGGTGCCCTTGGCCTCTGGATGCTCGGAATAATACTTGAGGGATATCTCCTCGTAGAGCCTCTGCGGAAAGAACTCCGGGTTGTCGTATGGGACGAAAGGCTTGAGGAACGGCATCTCCCCGGAATTGAGCTTGTCGATGTTGAGATGCAGCACCTCTGGGTAGCTCACGACGACCGGGCAATTGTAGTGATTCATGGCCTTTTCGTCTTCCTGCCTCTCCCAGCGGATGCATGGCATGAAGATGAAGTCGACGCCCTTGTCGATCAGGTTCATGATGTGCCCATGGCTGAGCTTGGCAGGATAGCAGGCGTTCTCGGACGGCATGGACTCGATGCCGGCCTCATATGTCTTGGCAGACGTCTTGTCGGAGAGCACGACGCGGAACCCCAGCTTGGTGAAGAACGTGAACCAGAACGGGTAGTTCTCGTACATGTTGAGGGCACGCGGGATTCCCACGGTCGGGCGCGTTGCCTCCTCTTCCGACAACGGCTCGTAGTCGAAGAGGCGCTTGGACTTGTATTCGAACAGGTTGGGGACGTCCTTGGTTGCAGCTCCCCTGCCCGAGCCCTTCTCGCATCGGTTTCCGGTTATGAAGCGGCGTTTCTTGCCAGTGACCTCGTCCACACCGAAGTCGTTGATCGTGAGCAGGCAGTGGTTGGAGCAACCCTTGCAGCGCGTGGTGGTGTGCTTGACCTCGAGGGAGTCGAGCTTCTCGGGAGTCAGAAGTGTCGACCTCGGGGCGAAAGCGGCAAGATCCTCGTCATCGAGGGCCGAGAGGTCCAGGCTCTCGTCCTGCTCTGCACGGTCGCGGGCGAGGAGCGCTGCACCATAGGCGCCCATCAATCCCGCTACATCGGGTCGCACGGCCTCGCATCCGGACAGCAGCTCGAACGAGCGCAGGATCGCGTCGTTTAGGAAAGTGCCTCCCTGCACGACCACGTGTTCGCCGATCTCGCTGGCATCGCGCAGCTTGATGACCTTGAACAGCGCGTTCTTGATGACCGAGTAAGACAGGCCGGCGGAAATGTCGCCTACGGTGGCCCCCTCTTTCTGCGCCTGCTTGACCCTGGAGTTCATGAACACCGTGCAGCGGCTTCCGAGGTCGACCGGGTGCTCGGCGGCAATTGCCGCCTTCGCGAACGACTGCACGTCCATATTAAGTGAGTCTGCGAACGTCTCGATGAACGACCCGCAACCAGAGCTGCAGGCCTCGTTCAACATGATGTGGTCGATGACGCCGTTTCGCACCTGCATGCACTTCATGTCCTGCCCGCCGATGTCCAAGATGAACTGGACATCTGGTTCGAGCTCGCGGGCACCGCGGAGATGCGCGACGGTCTCAACCTCGCCGGAATCGCAGCGGAGAGCTTCCAACAGGAGCCCCTCTCCGTATCCAGTTACCGTGGCATGGCCCAGCTTCACGACCGGGCGGCCCTTGGAGTCGGTGGGGAGAGACTTGTACATGTCGAGGAGGACCCTCTTGGCGGACCCGAGAACATCTCCCTTGTTGTTGCCATACCAGGACTTGAGGATCTGGCCATCTCGACCTATGAGAGCGGCCTTGAAGGTCGTGGACCCGGCGTCGATTCCCAAATAGGCCTCCCCTCGATAAGTGGAGAGATCTCCCTTGGGAACCACGTCTTTGCCATGGCGCTCCTTGAACTCCTGATAATCCTCGGGAGTGGCGAACAGCGGGTCGAGCCTTGTGATCTCATTGCCCTGGGTCTCGCCTAGGGCATGGAGGCGGTCGAGTATCTGCGAGAGCGTCAGGGTCTCGGTGCTCTCGGCTGCGATGGCAGCGCCGCACGCCACGAACAGATGGGCGTTGTCAGGCTTGATCGAGTGCTCCTCATCCAGATTGAGGGTAATCTCGAACCGCTTCTTGAGCTCGGAGAGGTACTGTAGAGGCCCGCCCAGAAATGCAACATACCCTCTGATCGGGCGCCCGCAGGCAAGACCGGAAATCGTCTGGGTTACGACGGATTGGAAGATGGATGCCGCGATATCATGACGGTCGGCCCCCTCGTTCAGAAGCGGCTGAACATCGGATTTTGCGAACACGCCGCAGCGCGATGCGATCGGGTAGATGATCTTGGCGTCCTTGGCAAGCTCGTTCAACCCCGGGGCATCGGTGTTGAGAAGCGATGCCATCTGGTCGATGAAGGCTCCGGTTCCTCCAGCACAGGTGCCGTTCATGCGCTGCTCTATCCCATTGTCGAAATAGATGATCTTGGCGTCCTCGCCACCAAGCTCGATCGCGACGTCCGTCTGCGGGATGAAGGTCTCGACCGCGGTCTTGGAGGCAACGACCTCCTGCACGAACTCGAGGTCGAGCCATTGGGAGAGCAGAAGTCCACCGCTGCCAGTGATGGCAGTAGTCAGGGGCACATCCTCGAACTCGGCAACCGCCTCTTCCAAAATCTGCGAGATCGTGGCGCGAATGTCGGTATGGTGACGACGGTACTTGGAGAAAAGGATGTTGTTGTCATCATCGAGAATCGCAAGCTTCACCGTTGTGGAGCCAACGTCGATTCCAAGGTGCTTCACCGACTTGTCTCCAACGGGGGTCTTTTCAATATCGGTCATCTCAGATCACCGTCCACCTCAATTGGATCTCCAGGGCTCAGGAACGAGAGATGCACCAGCACCCCCGCCATCTCCTCTGGGGTCTCCTTCATTCCAGTTTCAATCCACGTGCGCACGACTCCAAGAGAGGCGTGCGAGAAATAGGCCACGTAATAGTCGACCATCTTGGTTCGGTTCTCCTTGTATTTAGGGCTGAGAACGCGGTCGACAATCGTGTTGCAAACCGTATCGAGCATCCTGCGCTCGAACCCTATGTCACCGTTCGGGCCAATCAGGGCGTTGAGCAGACCCGAGTGCTTCCCGAGGAACTCGAAGATGTCGACGAGGGGCTGAAGGGGCTTCAACCCGATGTAGGCCATTCCGAGCTCTTCGGGGGACACATCTGCCATCTCGGCCTCGATGTCGCTCAGCTCATCGAAAAACTCCACCTCGCAGAAGTGAACCAGGTCGTTCTTGTCCTTGAAGTGGCTGTAGAAAGTGCTGCGGTTGAGATCGGCACGATCGGTTACATCGGACACGTTGAATCCATCGATGCCGCGTTCCTCTATCAGAGAGATGGCCGCATCGTGGAGCATGCGGCGCGAGCGGACATAGCGTCTGTCGTTCTCACGTTGATGCTGCTCGGTCCCCGTTGCGTTCTCGATCTTGCCGGTCTCCTCTTTGGCAATTGAAGTCTTTGACAAGAGCTATCTCCTATCTGGTCATGAGCTCCGCGATGCATGTGACCTGCCAGGAATCTGCCCCTTCGACCCATCGATTGGAGTCTATCAGCAGACCATCCTGTGCGAAGCTATCCAACTCCGTGAGTTCTAAACAACTCTGTGAGTTCTAACCAACATAATGTTGTTTAGAACATTTCGTGTAGTTTTGCAAGTCAAACTTCTCACATGCTCCACGCTGAGCTAACGGCGGCGGCAAACGGGGAAAGTTGTGTTGAGGGTGTGGAGGAGCGCGGAGTGAGATTTTTTGGATATCTGGATGAACCGGCCTCAGAAATGGGAAACCGGGGACGTCCCCGCTCGTCCCCGGCTCCCTGACTGCTATTTCACTGCAATAATGGTTGATTTGTTACGCGCTGTTTCAATTGTTGCTGTGCCGCGCCGCAAAAATCATTAACCGCGCCAGCTATTCTGATTGCCATGCCGTCCTACATAGACCTCCACCTGCGAACCTCTGGCGAGCAGCAGTTGGGCTGATACTGCTGATTCTCCTCATCTTCGTGATACCTGTCCCGGAGAAAGCCCATGAAAAGCGGCACCGCATATGGCACAACCTTCGAGACGTAGCCCGGTGACAGGGACTTCGGAGTTTTCGACATTGGCTCCGGTCTTTGGCTGCGTGCCCCTTCGGACTCTCCGCTATTCCCGCCTGCTGCCAGCTCCGAAATCCTGGGCATGACATTTTCCATGAGCTCCGGCATTATCTCTGGAAGCTTCTCCTCTATGCGCTCTAGTCCCGAGTCGCTCTTTGCCATCCTTCGCATTCTGGCCTTCTTGAACTTCGGCATTGACTCGAACATCTCCGGGAAAAGAGGTTTTATCGCAACTGCCAGATTCTTCGGCTCCATGAGGTGTCCGGAGGATTCCAGGTCTTGGTCAATGCCAGCTGCATCAGCCGAACCCGAGGTGGCATTGCAACCACCGGCGTTCTCCCCTGCCCGATCGGAGCCTTCTTGACGATCGTAGAATCCCCTCTTCTTGAAATAGTAGTTCGAGTAGTAGTTCGCCTGCGCCTGGCATCGAGGGCAGAACGTCATCATCTCGCTAGAGTCATCGCTTGAGCTATTGCTTTTGTTGAAAAGTCCCATTTCTAATCCCTCCTCAATTGGCCAGGTCTAACTTCAATATCACACTTCTCGTGGTCAACTACAGAATACGTCTCAATTCCTCTGGATTCCGTGACGAAGTCACATGAGTTCACGCCGATAATCGACACTTATGTGCTCTTTATTTTTTATTAAGAATAATAACCGCAGGGAAATCGACCCGGGTATTACGATAGAGTCGTAAATAGGATTTCAGTTCTCGCAGACCGCCAAAAAATTTCTGCACCAGGTCCTGCGTGTCAAGAGTAATAAGAGTGACGTCAGCATGAAGATCGCCCTCCACACCAACAAGTACACATCCCGAATCCGTAGACTCCGCATCTCGGAAAGCCTCAAGAGCGGGGAGTTCGAGATTGTGCTGCGCAACGAATCTGGCAAGAGGGAACTCCACATAGGCAGGGGAATCGAGACCGTGAACATTCCCCACATCACCGATATGCTGTTCGACATCGTCACAATAGACGAGCGAAACCCGTGGTTGAGATCATTTGGCGGCTGCATCTACAGTGCCACCGGGAAAACATTGCTGCGATGCGCTGTGCGGGAGAGCCGTTGCACTGTGGCAAGTGGAACCGAGGCCATCGCCAGCGAGGCCTTCGCATACAACACGATGTTGGAGGAAATAGTTCTCCCAGAAGGTTTGGAGACGATAGAAGAGAGGGCTTTCTCCGGATCCGCGCTGAAACAGATTTCCATGCCATCCTCCTTGCGAAAGATCTGCGCGCGTGCCTTCTCCAACTGCCATTCGCTCAAGGAGGTCGAGCTCAACGAGGGGCTCGAGCTGATAGGCGACAGCGCATTTTCCGGATGCGACCAGCTGAAGAACGTTCTGATTCCCAAAACGGTGAAGGAGATTCACGTAAGCTCGTTCACACACGCAAGAAACAACTCCGAAGGCCGCATCTCAATCGACTCTGAAAACCCATGCTTCCTCTTGGACAGGGGCGAGGTCCTCTACCGTCGTCTCGAAGACGGCCTAGAGCTCATGGGTGAAATGGGGAAAGTCTCGGGAACCTACAGGGTGGTCGCTGGGACCCGGCGTATAGAGGACGCGGCGTTCAGATTCAACCAGACATTGCTGGAGGTCGTGCTTCCCGAAGGTCTTGAGAAAATCGGAGACTTCGCGTTCAAGGGATGCGACAACTTGCGCTGCGCGAACTTCCCGTCCACCATCAAGTCGATAGGAAATGAGGCGTTCCTCTCGACCAACCTCGAGTCCATCCACATACCCGCCAGCCTGAGCTCAATTGGCGAGCTGGCTTTCTCTTGCAGAGGCGGCGGTTGGGAAAGAAACCCATTCCCAGTCGTCATCTCTACTTTCGGACTCACGAGGACGCGGGCCAAACCCAAACCGAAGGCGAAGGAAGGCTCTTGTCTCACCACCGTAGAGGATGGAAACGAGCGTTATTGCATAGCCAACGGATTCCTCTGCGAGCGATTGGAAGATGGGACCCTTTGCGCGATAAAGTACATCGCCCACGATGAAAGCGTCTCGGTGCCGAGGCAAGTTGTGATGATAGAACGCGAGGCGCTGGTAGACGCGCGGAGCGTGAGAACTCTTCAGCTGCACGATGGAGTCAGGAAAATCCGCGACCATGGGCTCTTCATCACCCATCCCCTTCTGAAGATAATGGCGACGACGGAAACCACAGACGTAGATTTCGAGGTCTATCCGGTGCAGAGCTACTTCGGGGTCTGGGCTCAGAACCACGCTTTCATCGATGGGAAGCTCGACCTTGAGCTCCTTGCCTACGACTGCGACTACACGCTTTATCACAGCCAGGTTGGATTCGAGCGGAGCTGGAGAATGCTCTCGAGGCTTTGCCATCCTCTGTTCCTATCCGAGGAACTGAACGAGAGGTTCAACCAGGAGCTCCACAGTTCCCTGCTGAACTTGGTTGCTGACTTTTCCCGGAGGGATTACCTCGAGGGACTGCGGCAGCTGTTCGATGTCGGGCTGATAGACAATTCGAATATCTACCGCTGCATAGACGCTGCCAACAGGTCCCATGGAGTCTCGGCGACGGGATTTCTCATGGAAGAGAGCCATCGACGCCTTTCAGAGCCAACCATTGACCTCTCGCTGTGAGGTGCAACCAGATCATGGCTGGGCAGACTCCCGATTACGGAACACCGGGCAAAGAGGATTTCGACCCCAGGATCGAGGATCTTGCAAGGAGAATCATCTCCGAATGCCGTGTCAACCTCATGATGGCCTTCCGATTCCTCGATGCCGCACTTTGGAAGATGCCGCTGGTTGCACGTGAGCTGTCCAAGCCGATCTCAACCGATTGTCATGCCCTGTACTTCAACCCTCCCCTTGTGGTCGAGACGTTCCGCGAAAACCCCAATGCAATAGTTCGCACGCTCCTGCACTCGATTTTGCACTGCGTTTTCAGGCACCCCTTGGTCAGAGAGAGGTTCGAACCCGGCCTCTGGTCGCTCTCCTGCGATGTCTGCATCGAATCGATTGCGCTCGAGATGCTATCGGAGAGATTCGCGCTGCCAGACGACGGCCCTCGGAAAAACCTTATAGATGAAGTTCAGAAGGCCCTTGGCACCACCACCCCAATGAAGGTGTACAACTCGCTGGAGAAGATGGAGCTCGGAATCGGCTCCGTGAACAACGTGCTCATGCAGCAGCTTCTGCAGTTCTCAGAATCGTTTCGAGCCGACAGCCACGAGACCTGGCTCCTCCGCAAACGTGAAGAGGAGAGCCCCGAGGTGCCCCAAGAGGATGGGGACCAGGGCGATGGAGACGGAGACGACGGTGCAGAAGGTTCAGGAAATTCTGCGGAGAGCGGTTCGAAACCAGACGACGAAGGCGATCAAGACTCGGGAGATGGCAACTCCAGCCAGGGCAACACCGAGGAAGAGGCTGGAGAGAGCCCTGATGACGGCGGAGAATCGGACGAGGAAGATTCTGAATCCTCCGACGGAGGCGAAGCTCGTCAGGGTGGCGACCAGGAGGAAGAGGGCCGTTCTGGTTCATCTGAGGATGAGTACGCTGACTCAAACGATGACAGCGGCAGGGCCGGAGCCAACGGCGCCGCCTCAGAAGAAGACGACGAAGATGGGCAGGACGGCTATTCATTCGGCAAGGGAGATTCCCGGGATGAAGATGACCTGTCTGGCATGGGTGCGGGAAATGGAACCGGCTCGGAGGGTGAGGGCAACATCCAATATGAAGAGGGAGAGCTGCGTGACCCAGTTGGCCCAGATCACGATGAAGAGGACTGGGAGCGCATCGCCCAACAGGTGCAGGTGGACCTCGAGACTCTCTCCAAGAGACGGGGCGAAGGCGCCGGAACTTTGATGGCGAATCTCGAACTTGCCAACAGGTCCACAGTAGACTACGAGGACTTCCTCAGAAGATTTGCCACGATGTCGGAGGAAATGACCCTGAACGATGAGGAGTTCGACTACATCTTCTACACCTATGGGATAAACCGATATGGCAACGTCGCCCTGATAGAGCCTCTCGAATACAAGGACACCAAGCGTGTTCGTGACTTCGTGATAGCTGTCGACACCTCGGGCTCAACTGAGGGCGAGCTCGTGCGGAGGTTCCTCACCAGCACCTACGAGATTCTCTGCGAGGCGAGCTCTTTTGGCAGCAAGGTCAACATCCACATCATCCAGTGCGATGCGGAGGTGCGCAAAGACGACAAAATCGAGGATCTGGCGCAATTCCGGCAATTCGTGAGGAGCTTCAACGTGGCAGGTGGTGGAGGGACGGACTTCAGGCCGGTATTTGCCTACGTGAACCAACTTGTGGAACAGGACGAGTTCGACGACCTCCAGGGTCTCATCTACTTCACCGATGGGTACGGGGTCTTCCCAGAGCGAAAACCCGACTACGAGACCGCTTTCGTCTTCGTGGAGGAAAACGGTGAGGAGCGCCGCGTGCCGCCGTGGGCGATGAAGGTCTTGATCACAGGAGAGGACATCCGGGAGATGGCGGCGAGATGATCGATGCGCAGGCCGCACCGAGAAAGCAAGAGCCGGTACTATGTAAGCAGAATCCGATACCATGTCGACGGAAACCGGCACCAGGAGCAGAAAGTTTTGCAGGAGGGATCTAGATGAACATCGCAGAGGCGAAGGAGCAGGTCAAGACGACCGTCCGCGCATATCTGGAGAAAGACGAGCTCGGGTTTTTCCGAATCCGTCCCGCCAACCAGAGACCGGTGTTCCTGATCGGCGCGCCGGGAATCGGGAAAACCGCGATCATGGAACAGATTGCCTCTGAGCTGGGAATAGGGCTCGTGAGCTATTCGATGACCCACCACACCCGTCAATCTGCTCTTGGCCTTCCGATGATCGTTCACCGCAAGCTCTCGGACGGAACGGAATTCGACATCTCCGAGTACACGATGAGCGAGATCATCGGCTCCATCTACGACTACCGAGAGGAAACGGGGCTTGAGAACGGAATTCTATTCCTGGACGAGATCAACTGCGTATCGGAGACCCTCTACCCATCTATGCTCCAGTTCCTGCAGTTCAAGACATTTGGGAGGCACAAGGTCCCAGATGGATGGATCGTGGTCTGCGCTGGCAATCCCCCCGAGTACAACCGCTCTGTGCATGAGTTCGACATCGTGACGCTCGACCGTATGCGCAAAATCGAGGTGGAACCAGATTACGAGACATGGAAGGACTACGCTCGCACCACCAACGTGCACCCCGCGATTCTCACATACCTAGACGTGAGACCCGAAGACTTCTATGTGGTTGAGAGCACGCCGGAGGGCAAGAGCTTCGTGAGCGCCCGAGGGTGGAGCGACCTCTCCGTTTACATAAAGCTGCTCGAGGACCTTGGGTGCCCGGTCGACAAGGACGTGGTCTCCCAGTTCCTGCAGCATGAGGAGGTGGCCGAGAGATTCGCCGCCTACTACGACCTGTTCGACAAGTACAAGAGCGATTATCAAATCGAATCGATCTTGAACGGCACTGCGCCAGAGACGATTGCAGAGAGGGCGAAGGCGGCCGAATTCGACGAGCGCCTTGCCCTGCTGGGTCTAATTCTCGACAGGATCTGCGGAGACATGCGAACGGTCCTCGAGCAACTGGACATGCTCACCGACGTCCGGGATGACCTGCGCGCTTCCAAAGCCGAGATACTTGATTCTGCAGATTCAGCAAGCGCAGCTTCTGCAATTGACGAATGCATCTCCTCCCATAACGAAAGGGCGCAGAGGGCAAATCGAACCGGAGTCGGTCTGGATGCGGCACGGAAAGAGCAGCAGGCCATAAATCTTCTGAAGGAGCTAAAGGAATCGATTGGGAACAAGAAGGGCCAGGAGGCTTTCAACGCCGTCGAATCATCGTTTGAGATGAAAGGTGACGAGATGAAGGACGCGTCCGACAGCACGTCGACGATGCTGGACAATGCCTTCGAGTTCATTGAGAGGACCTTTGGAAATGAACGCGAGATGCTCGTGTTCGTAACTGAGCTCACCGCCAGATGGGAAAGCTCGCAGTTCATTGGCAGGTTCGGCTCCGATAGCTACTATGCCCACAACCAGGACCTCATGGTGGAGCGCACCCGCGACGAGCTTTTCAGGGAAATCGACGATATCGCATCTGGCAATCGCGACTGATTGCAACAGGCAGACGCCTGAGCCTCATTCGGAACGTGCCAAGTCAGAAAGAGACGCGGTGTCGACCAGCTTAATCATGCCCCGCGACAGCTCGACCAGCCCTTCCTGCGAGAAATACTTCAGCATGCGGGAGACGACCTCCCGAGCACTGCCAAGCTCGGAGGCGATCTGCTCGTGGGTTCGCCTGACCACCAGAGTTCCATCAGCCTCATCCGGTTCCGCAGCTTCGAGCAGGAAGTTTGCCAGCCTCTTGTCGAAGCTCACGAACAGCACTTGGTAGAACACCCACATCACCTCGGAGAACCTCAGCGCGGTCTGCTCATAGGAATAGGCCTTGACCTGCACATTCTGCATCAGCGATTGAAACACGTCGGAGGGGATTACGAGAAGCTCGGAATCTGCCAGGACGTCTATGCAGATATCGAAGTCGATGGAAAGCAGCGCGCATGAAGCCGAGAGAACGCAGTTCTCGTTTGGGAAAATGTGGAAGAGGGAGATGGAGCGTCCGTTCTGCGCGGTCATCGAGGCCCTCAGCTCACCGGAGAGCAGGAAGATGACCCCCACGCAGTCGTTGCCGCCATATTGCACAACCTGCCCTGTCTCATATGAATGGAAACTGGCTGTTTGGAGGACCATCGCCTTTTCTGTAGAGGCCAGCTCATCCCAAACTGGAAGCTGTGAGCGCATGACCCCCTCGATATCTTCTTCGCTGCGTTTGGGAATGCCCATGTGAGACTCCTGCTCTTCAAATTGCTGAAACGGTACTGGAAACGGCCTTGCCGCCTTACAAGGTGAATCGCTAGCCACAGACGAATTGCCGTACCTTGATTTTACAATGAGAGCGGCCTGACTCACCGCATGAGGTGCCCATGCACCGTCATGCACATCGCCGAGGTGCCCATGCACCGTCCCGCGCATCACCGTCTGGGATGCCCATGCCTGCGCATCGCCGCCTGGGATGCTCACGCCCCTTCCCGCGCACCGCTCGTCTCTTGCGCGATATTCCCAATGTCCACGGGATATAATCAGTTGAAGCTCCGCCATATGGTAAAGCCGGCCGATTCGACCCGGCTCTGCCCGGACGAGCCTGGATGGCACGCCCGACCGAAAGGAAAAACCTTGGAAATCACGCCTGAAGAAGTTGCCGAGACGCTATCTATGATCACCCAGCAGAGCCTGGACATCCGCACAATCACTATGGGGATAAACACCAGGGGCTGCTCGAACTCCAACATGAAGAAGCTCTGCACCAACCTCTACGATCATCTCACCCACACGGCCGAGAATTTGGTGGAAGTTGCTACGCAGCTGGAGCGCGAATACGGAGTTCCAATCGCCAACAAGCGCATTTCCGTAACCCCAACCGCCGAGGTTTGCGCGGCCCTAGAAGACGAGGACCTGACGCCGGTGGCAATTGCCCTCGACCGGGCGGGAAAAGAGGTCGGAGTCGACTTCGTGGGAGGCTTTTCCGCACTCGTCCAAAAGGGAATGAGCAAGGCGGATAAAAAGCTCATCCAGTCCATCCCCTCTGCGATGGATGCAACCGAGCGCGTCTGCTCGTCTGTCAACGTGGCATCGACCAGAGCTGGAATAAACATGGACGCCGTCCTGGCGATGAGCGAAACGGTGATGAAGACCGCCGAGATCACACGCGACCGCGACTGCGTTGGATGCGCCAAGCTCGTGGTGTTCGCGAACTCTGTGGAGGACAACCCGTTCATGGCCGGCGCGATGCACGGCTCTGGCGAGGGCGACAAGGTGATTAACGTGGGGGTTTCCGGTCCTGGAGTGGTGCGCTCCGTCCTGCATTCGATGGGACCAGATGCAGATCTCACTCAGGTTGCCGAGGCCATCAAGGCCACCGCGTTTCGCATCACGAGGCTTGGCGAGCTGATCGCACGCGAAGCTTCCAAGAGGCTGGATGCGCAGATGGGCATCCTGGACCTCTCTCTTGCCCCAACTCCCGCTCCAGGAGATTCGGTGGCGCAGATTCTCGAGGAGATCGGCGTTGGCCAGGCAGGAGGCCCCGGCACGACCTGCGCTCTCGCGCTGCTAAACGATGCGGTGAAGAAGGGCGGGGTGATGGCCTCTTCGACAGTTGGAGGACTTTCGGGAGCATTCATCCCGGTGTCAGAGGACCAGGGCATGATCGATGCCGCCGAGAGCGGGGCGCTTTCGATTGAGAAGCTAGAGGCCATGACCTGCGTGTGCTCTGTTGGCCTCGACATGATCGCGGTTCGAGGAGACATTGACGTGGAGACGATCTTCGGAATCATCGCCGACGAGATGGCAATCGGCGTGATCAACAACAAGACCACGGCCGTGAGGCTCATTCCGGCACTTGGCAAGAAGGCCGGAGAGAGACTGGAGTTCGGTGGTCTGCTCGGAAGCGCGCCGATCATGGACGTCAATCGATATGCTGGAAAGGTTCTCGCGCATCGTGGAGGCCGTTTCCCAGCGCCCATCAACAGCCTCAAGAACTAGGACGCTCCACGCGCTGTTTCCCAGCGCCCACCAACAGCCTCAAGAACTTGGAAGCACCAAGCGGGGTTTCGCTTCCAAGCGCCGTCTGTCGCAAAGGCAGCGGAAAGACAATGATGCCCCTCAGGACTCTCTAGGGGCAGAAAGACTCTCCAATGCCAGCAAGGATCATCCGATGCCAGAAAAAAATCGTTCGGCACCAGAAAGGCTCAT
This sequence comes from Coriobacteriales bacterium, assembly GCA_050946255.1. Classification (GTDB taxonomy): domain Bacteria; phylum Actinomycetota; class Coriobacteriia; order Coriobacteriales; family CADBOM01; genus JBMNUL01. The sequence goes on from JBMNUL010000003.1 coordinate 15,234, forward strand.
CCGGTGACAGCAAGGCTCATCCACGCGTTTCGGAATTGCCGGGGTTCTCGACACCGCTCTCGGTCACGGGTAATTCGGTGCGCCTCTCCGCTGCGCCCAATTCAACAGGGACATCTTTTTCATAAGCCCTATGGAAATGGAACCTGCCCTCGAGAAACAGCTTTCTCGTGACGAAATTGAAGACCCCGACGATCGGCCCGACGATGCACTTGCTCAGCATGTAGTAGATGCCGACGATGTCTACAAAAGACCAGAGCAACAGCTGGTTGAGCCCCAAGCCGATCAAAGACATTCCGAAGTAGACGGAGAATCTGAAGGCCCCGACCTTCTTGCCCCCAGTGTCGTATACCCATCTCTCGCTGAGAAAATAGCTGTAGACGATTGAGGTGGAGAAGGATATCGCGTTGCTCACCAGATACTGAAGCCCGCCGAATTCCGTGAGGACGAAGAGGAGACCCGCGTCGATGCAGAAAGCGGAGACCCCCACGACCGTGAACCTCAGCCCTTGATGGAGAAGCTTCACCTGCCACCGGTTTTCCACGATCTGCCCCCGAAACCTAATCGGATATCCTCACTTTGCGCCCTTCGACACGTACCTTTCCCTGTGCCAGGAGCTGAACGACCTCGGGATATAGCTGGTGCTCGGTTTCGTGGATCCTGGCTTCCAGAGTCTCCAACGTATCGTTCTCAAGAACAGGAACCGCGCGCTGTGCGATGATCGGGCCAGCATCCATATCGGCGTTGGCGAAATGCACGGTTACGCCAGTGACCTTCACGCCATGCTCGAATGCATCCGCAATTCCATGGGCACCCGGGAAGGACGGCAGGAGCGCAGGGTGCAAGTTGACGATCTTGTTGGGAAATGCCCGCAGAAGGGGGCCTCCAACCATGCGCATGTATCCGGCCATTATCACGTAGTCGGCACCTTTTGCGAGAAGCGCGTCCGCGATTTTCCTGTCCGCAGCATCTGGGTCATCGTAGTCGGAGGGGCGGAGCGCCATGGTCTCGATTCCAGCCGCTTCCGCGCGCTGCAGCCCATAAGCGCTCTCATTCGAAGAGACCACCAGGACGATCTTCGCATCGAGCTTTCCGGCCTCGATATTGTCTATCAGCGCTTGCAGATTTGTCCCGCTGCCGGATATCAGAACTCCAATCCCAATCACAGGGCCTCACCAGTTTCAACGTCGATATAGGTGACCTTGCCCTTCGCGTCTGGGTCGGGACCCTTGACCACGCTTCCGATCACATAGGGCTCTTCGCCCTCCATGGCGAAGTGCTCCATAACGTCTGCCAGGGAATCCGGTGGGCAGATTATGCACATGCCGATGCCGGAGTTGAGCGTCTTGAGCTGCTCTCGGAGGCTCAGCCTGGCCGCCTTAGCAACCATGCGAACGATCCTGGGCTCTGGCCAGCTGCCAACCCTGACCTGCGCATCCAATCCCCTGGGAAGCGCACGGTCGAGATTCTCGGTGATGCCTCCCCCGGTGATGTGAGCGCAGGCATGAATCGGAACTCTGTATTTCAACGCCGACAGAATCGGCTTCACGTAAATCTTCGTGGGCTCCAGCAACGCCTCGCCTATCGATTTCCCGGCAAGGAAATCATCTGGCGCCTTGAGCTTCTCGTCGTCGATCTGGTCGAGCAGGACCTTGCGCACAAGAGAGTAGCCGTTCGAGTGAATTCCAGATGAGGCCAGCCCCACGATGGAATCTCCCTCTTGCACGAGGTCAGGGCCTATCATCTTCGGCCTGTCGACCACTCCAACGCAGAAGCCGGAGAGGTCGTAATCTCCAATCGCCATGACCCCTGGATGCTCTGCCATCTCGCCCCCGATAAGCGCGCATCCGGCTTGCCTGCATCCCTCCGCAACGCCCTCGACAATCGATCCCACGAAATCTGCCTCGAGATGCTCGATGGCGATGTAATCGAGGAAGAACAGGGGTTCCGCACCGCAGACCACGACATCGTTTGCGCACATCGCCACAAGATCGATTCCAACGGTATTGTTGATTCCCAAACGCTGGGCGAGCTTGAGCTTGGTGCCAACTCCATCGGTGCCGGAGACCAGAATCGGGTCTTCCATGTCCTTGAAGGCCGCAGCAGAGAAAAGCCCGCCGAATCCGCCCAGGCCTCCGATCACCTCGGGCCTGTTCGTAGATGCAACCGCGTCCTTGATCCTATCCACAGCACGTGCACCCTCTGCGGTGTTCACTCCCGCGTCCTCGTAGGTTATCTGCTTGCCGCCTTCGCCGTTCTCAATTTCGGCTTTGCCGTTGACATCAGGCATTCTCGCTCCATTCGTCCAGGTCCCAGAGGGTGTCACCCTCGATTCCCGCGCTCCCGGAATTCTGCCAGAATGTCGGCTCCATACCCTCTTTGAAGCAATCCTTCATGATCTGCTTTGGCAGCCTCACGGGATACACTCCAGAGAAACAGGCCGTGCAGAAACCTGGGTTCTGCGCATATATGCAGGATATCAGACCCTCGAGAGAAAGGTAGGCCAGCGAGTCGGCTCCAATGAATTCGCATATTTGCGGAACGTCCATGTTGGCGGCGATCAGCTGCTTCTGAACATCGGTGTCGATTCCATAGAAACATGGCCATGCCACCGGCGGAGACACGATTCTCATGTGCACTTCCTTGGCACCGGCCTCGCGAAGCATTGCAACCAGCTGCTTGGAGGTATTGCCCCTTACAATCGAGTCATCCACTACGATGACACGTCGATTTCTGAGGGTGTACGGCAACGGATTGAGCTTGAGTCTGATGCCGCGCTGCCGCAACTCCTGAGTCGGCTGGATGAAGGTGCGCCCGATATAGCGGTTCTTTGTCACCCCCTCGGTGTATACGATTCCGCTTTCCCTCGCGTAACCTATGGCGGCGGGAGTCCCAGAGTCGGGAACGCCCATGACGATATCGGCATCCACCGGAGCCTCGACCGACAGGCGCCTTCCCATTGCCTCGCGGGCCCTGTAGATTCCGGCGCCGTCCATTACAGAATCGGGACGGGCGAAGTAGACATATTCGAAAATGCAGGAGGCACGGCGCCCAGCGGGAAGGCCCTGTTCGCTAACAACGCCGTCCTCGTCAATCTTCACGATCTCACCCGGCTCCACATCGCGCACGTACTCTGCGCCAACGATATCAAGACCGCATGTCTCAGACGAGACGATCCAACCGCTGCCATCGGGGAACTTTCCAATGCAGAGCGGCCTGATCCCGTTCGGGTCGCGGAAGGCGTACAGCGCCTTGTCGGTGATGAGCGCGACAGCATATGCGCCGGAAATGAGATGCATGGTCTTTCTGATCCCCTCCCTCATATGGGAGGTCTTCTGGGTGAAATAACCAATGAGCCTGGCGGCGACCTCGCTGTCCGTGTTGGATCTGAACGAGATTCCCTTGTCTATGAGGATGCTGCGGAGAACGTGGGTGTTGACGAGGGTCCCGTTGTGAGCGAGGGCGATGACCTTGTCCCCTATAACCGAAAGGTGGGGCTGCGCGTTTTCCCAGGAAGTGTATCCACCGCTTGTGGAATAGCGGCAGTGCCCGATTGCCACGAACCCGGAGAGCGAGGAGAGCTCGGCCTCGTCAAAGACCTGGGTCACAAGACCCATGTCCTTCGTGGCCGTCACGGTATACCCGTCGCCCACGGCGATGCCAGCAGATTCCTGCCCCCTGTGCTGGAGCGCATGCAGCCCGAAGTACGTGATCCTCGCAACATCGCGGCCTGGTGCGAACACGCCGAAGACCCCGCATTCCTCATCGAGATGGTCGTCGTCGATGCGGATGTCATCGGAATGAGTAGCATTCCCATTGTGCCCACGATTGGAGGTTTCGGGTTCACCTGCAGTTGAATCGGGAGCGCCAGAGTGGCGTCCCGAGTTGAGCTCGGGGGTATCGTTCATCTTGAAAAGTCACGTCCTCATCGCCCGTCGAAAGCGCGGGTTGGAAATCGTCGCCAGTTCCTCATAATGAGAGGCTACCCCTGCATTGTTGCGATTTCGTTAATTGCGTCTCGGCCTGACGTGATTCAGCGAAAATTATCGGGCGGCTCCATTACGATGTGGATGATAAAGTTGCCGACCTTCTGCATCTGGATCGTGCGGAAAGAGAGACGAAACCGATGCCTCAAACGGTCGGCATGATCCACCTGGCCGACAGCTCTGATGAACTAGCTGTTTGGGTAGGTTACGGCTTCGGTCTGCACACAGCAGAGCACGGTTCTAACGTCGTTGGCCTCATAGCTGCAGGTCACGAGTGAGAACATCTTGTCTATCTTGGAAGTGTCCACAGTGGAATCCGTGACCGCGTTCTTCATCAACTCGGAGATGTAGGACCTGAAATCCTCATCGTCGGCAAACTCCACCTGCCTGAGCTGATCTGCGCCATCGCAAATGTAGGTGAAGGCAGGAGCCAGAACATAAGCATGCTCTGGAGTCAGGATCAGCACCTTGTATCCCTGGTTCAGGAAATCCTGGTCCTTGAATTGTAAAATCTGCGCGAACATGGAGCCGTTGAGCATGTTGTGCCCATAGATCATGTTGTGCCTGTCAGAGAAATCCGGAGAGTTCACATAGTCGAGGAATATTGCCCCAGAGTTGCTGTATGTTCCGTCATACAAATGGTGCAGGTAGTATTCGTTGTCGTCGCCTTGCACTATTGGGTAGTTGATGTCTGTCCCCTGGACATAGATCCAGCCCACGACATCTGGGTTCTGGGCCTTGAGTGAATCCCAATCCACTTGGAGGCTGAGAAGGTCGTCTTCTTCGAGGGCCTTGTCCATCTGGTCCATGGTGACACCAGCGACCTCGGAGAGGTCGATGTACTCGGAGTCGGCAGACATGTAGCTGTAGAGGATTTTCCCACCGATCCCGAGCGCAGCCACAAGGAGCACAATGCCAACGATTAAGAGAACCTTGCTCTTTCGGTCCCAAGGCTTCTTGGCTTTCTTGCGCTTCTTTTCATTGCTGACGTGCTTCGGAGCAACATTGTCGGTGTTCTCTTCGGTAGAGCTCATTTCTTTCTCATTTCGGAGATAAATCCCTTGAGGATGAGGCCCACGACCAGAACTACGACGATGGCAATGAGAATCCACAGCACGTAACTGGGAACTTGCAGTCCGAACAGGTCTATCATCTTTCAAGCACCTCCAACGCAAAGGAGGCGCCAGAGCGCGCCCCCTCGCCATTTTCGTCATTGGCAATCAACCGTGCTCGATTGGACGTTGCCAAACAAGCCTCGGCCAGTTCTAGGATTGTACGACCCCAACATCGAAGCGGCAACCGTTAAAGTGGCAAACTTCCGTTGCAGGTGCCGAACTGGCCAAATCAACCCAGGGCTATTTGGTCGACTCGTCCATAGGATAGTCGATTGGCCCGATATCGGAATCCTTCTTTTTGAAAAACGACTTCTTCCGGTTCTTCTTCGCCGCCAGGCGCTCGGCCTCGAGTCGCTCCGCTTCGATCTCGTGCTTGATCTGCTTCTTAGTCTTCTTCTCCACGGCACCGCTCTCGATGCGCCGGCGAATTTTCCAGATCTTTCCAAACTCCATCCAGAGGGCAACGCCGACCAGGACGTATGCCAGGGTGATGGTGGTGATGAATGCGACTCCGCTAATGTCCTTTGCGAACCATGAAATCACGACGAACGCCACGCCGATTCCAATGCACCACCACCAACGCTTGCGCCATTTCCTGATCTCGGCGTTGTTCTTCGTCTCCCTGTTGATATCGTTGCGGTCGAGAGTGCTGTACTTGGCCGCAGTGCGGTTCTTGGTCTTCTGCTCTTTGATGGCTTCCTCGTCGCGAAGCTGTTTGCGAGTCTTCTTGATATCGCCCTTTTCGTAGACCGTGGACGCAGCGGCCTTGGCAGGCTTGGCCTTCGAGGCGGACTTCTTGGTATGACCCTCGAGCTCGGTCCTGTACCTGTCGTTGTTCATGCTTCTCTGTGTCATTGCTCTCCTTGGAGAAAAACGATAGGGCCGGCGCAGATGCCAGCGCGCCAACCGGCAACATCTCAGGTCTCAATAGGACGTTGCAACCGGTAGGCGATAGTTTTCTAGTCCCGTTCGTAACATTGTACAGTCTTAATGCGTCACAATGCGGGAATGTTCTTCAAATATCGAAGTTTTGCGGGGAGTTTAGACGTTGAACGGCTTCCCGCTGATGAGCTCGTATGCCTGAATGTACTTCTGCGAGGTCTTTTCGATGATGTCCTTGGGCAGCGACGGAGGTTCTCCGGTGCGGTCCCAATTTGCGTTGAGCCAATCGCGGACGAACTGCTTGTCGAAGCTCGGCTGGCTCTTGCCCTCCTCGTACTGGTCGGCTGGCCAGAACCTCGATGAATCTGGGGTGATGACCTCGTCGGCCAATATGATCTCGCCGTCGTAGACTCCGAACTCGAGCTTGGTGTCCGCGATGATGATTCCCTTTTTGGCAGCGTGGTCGCGGGCCTTCTCATAGATCGCGATCGACTTATCGCGGAGGAAGTTGGCGTTCTCGGCACCGATTTTTCCGACGATCACATCGAAGCTCACGTTCTCATCATGGTCGCCGATCTCCGCCTTCGTCGAGGGAGTGAAAATCGGCTCTGGGAGCTTGCTCGAGTTCACAAGGCCCTGCGGCAGCGGAATCGAGCATACAGTGGAGCTCTTCTTGTACTCTTCCAGGCCACTGCCAGCAAGATATCCTCGCACGATGCACTCGACCGGGAACATATCGGCCTTCTTGACGATCATGAACCTGCCCTTGAGGTAGTCGGAATAGGGCTTGAATTTCTCGGGGAGGTCCGCCACGTCAGCGGAAATTAGGTGGTTCCCGATCATATCGGAGAGAAGATCGAACCAGAAGAGCGAGAGCTGGGTGAGAACCTCGCCCTTGTGCGGAATCTCATCCTTGAGGATGTAGTCGAAAGCCGAGATCCTATCGGTGGTGACCATGAGCAGCTTGTCGCCGAGGTCGTAGATGTCCCTGACCTTGCCCTGGCTATCTGGCTTAATCGGAATCTGATTCATCGCTGTTCTCCTTAGTATCTTCTTCCACGATGTACTCGACGTCGTCGGACGCCTTCTTGGAGCGGGACCTTCTCGAACTCCGACCGCGCGACTCCTTTTTTGCTCCAGAGTCCCTGCGCTGTCTCACCTGTTTGGAACCCGACCCGTTCTTGGAACCCGATCCATTCTTGGCCCCGGAGCCACTCCCCTCTTCACCCTTGCCATCGTTGGCGGGGAAATTCATGAAGCGCTTGGGAATCCTCGTCTGCAGGCTCCCCTTGTTATCTTGCTTCTTTTTCTGCTGTTGCTTTTTGGGATCTTCCATGATGAGCGGGATGTTTATCGTGAACGTGCTGCCCTTGCCGACTTCGGAGGTCACATTGACCCAACCCTTGTGCCTGTCGACGATTTCCTTCACGATCGCAAGCCCAACTCCGAGGCCTCCCGTCTCGCGCTCTCGACCGGAATCTGCACGCCAGAAGCGGGAGAAGATGTGCTTCAGGTCTTCCTCGCTCATTCCGATTCCGGTATCGGATATTGCAATCTGGGCCATCATCCCGCTGCGCTTCACCTCTATGGTGACCTTGCCGCCTTCCGGAGTGTATCTCACGGAGTTCGAGAGGATGTTCGCGGTGGCCTGCTTGATCAGGTCCGGGTCGGCCATGACCTTCACGCCCAGCTCGTATGTGTACTCGAAATCGAGGCCAGCGTCCTCGAGGAGCATCTGGTGGCTGAGCACGAGTTCCTCGAGCGTCTCCCCCAAATCGATTTCCTTGGCGTTCATCGGGGTGGACCTGTTCTCGAGGCGGCTCAGCTTTAGCATCGCATCCACGAGCTTGCCGAGTCGAACGACCTCGCTGTTGAGCATCGTGAGACGCTCTTCGTCGGCCGGAAGGACACCGTCGACCATCGCCTCCATCGTTGCCTGCATTGCCATCAGAGGAGTACGCAGCTCATGGGCCACATCGTTTGTGAGCCGGTGCTCTAGCTCCCTGTCGTTTTCAATCGACTCGGCCATGTCGTCGAAAGTCATGCCGAGCTGGGAGATCTCGTCCGAACCCACCAGCTTCGTGCGGGCGCTGAGGTTACCGTCCTTGATCTCGTTGGCGGTCTTGGTAATCCGCTTGACCTGATAAAGCATCCCCCTGGCAAGCAGGTAACCGATTATGCACGCGATTGCAACTGCCAGGACAAAGGCCACGGCCATCGCGCCGAAAGTGTTGTTCCTGAAGTTGATGTCCGCCTCAGACAACGCCGGAGACGTCCCGAAGGTCCACACGTTCACTTTGCCGACTACCTCGCCGTCCACCACGATTGACGCAGAGGCGATGTGCCCACCTGTTGATTCGACGACGTCGTTGGCATCGGTGTATTCGGTGCTGGCCTTTTCGCCGTAGATGAGGTTCCCATCTGCATCTAGGGCCTGCACTTCCATATCGGAATTCGGGAAAACCGTGTCGGGAAGACTTTCGAGGGCGTCCGTCCAGCCGACGCCAGGCTCGTAGCAATCCTCGAGCATGTTGGCCGTGCTCTCGGCGGTGACCCTCATGTTGTCAAGTGCATAATCGGAGAAGTGGATGTCCCACATTACCACCATGACCAGCGCCGCGATCAGCGCCGTGATGGTTGCGACCAATCCGAATAGCAGCGTTATCCTGGCGGTATACGACAGGCCATCGGACTGTTTGTGATTTGTCTCATTGTTGGTGCGGGCTATCTTTATCACCTTGTCCCGTTCGGGCCGTCGATGTGCCACGGCCGCAGAGAGCGGGCGAACCCACGGATGCCATGGCTACCAAACGAGATTCTACTCCGTCTTGCTCGGATCCTCGAATCTATAGCCGATTCCGTGCACGGTGTAGAGCCACTTGGGATGGCGCGGATCGTCTCCGAGCTTGGCGCGGAGATTCTTGATATGGCTGTCGATTGTGCGCTCATAGCCCTCGAAGTCGTAGCCCAGGACCTTCTCCACGAGCTCCATTCGCGTATATACCCTTCCGGGATATCTGGAAAGAGTCGTGAGGAGCTTGAACTCGCTTGCGGTGAGGTCGACTTCCTTGCCGGCAACAGATACCTTGTGCCCGGAGATGTCGATGACCAAATCGCCGAAAGTCAGGATCTCCCTCTGCGGGTCGGAATCGATGTGGGCTCTACGGAGAAGCGCACGGACCCTCGCGACGAGCTCCCTGGGAGAGAACGGCTTCACCAGGTAGTCGTCGGCTCCGAGCTCGAGCCCCACGATCTTGTCCTCGACCTCGCCCTTCGCCGTGAGCATGATTATCGGGGTGTCAGATGAATCGCGGATGATCTTGCACACGCGCTCGCCAGAGACCCTGGGCAGCATCAAATCGAGGATCACGAGATCGAAGCGCTTCTTCTCGAATTCATCCAGAGCCTCCTGACCATCTCCGACCGCAGTTACCCAATAGTTCTCCCTCTCGAGATAGGCGGCCACCGCATCGCGGATGGCCTTTTCGTCCTCCACCAGGAGAATCCTTCTCACTTCATCGCTCATTTCGTTTGCTCCTTTATCTTTCGGCATGTTGCCGTTTTGGTGACCAATTGGTTTTTAAGAGTAATGGGATCCCGAACAGAGACTCCACTTGAACAGTTTAACCGAGTTTGGACCACCCTGACATTTCTACAGAAAACCTGCACTTAGATAAAGCTTTTTTAACATTTGACAGGCAATTAGCTTCTTGAAACCTATTCAAAGAAAGCTCCACAAGACCAAGAAACAGACGGCTGCCGCCATAGCACTACCGCCATTGAGGACATTTGGCTACAGAACCGAGAACACCCTGACGTGCACGTTTCCATCGCCAGACCCATCGCCCTTGGGAACCGAGGTGTACACAACGACGTTGTCAGAGGTTCCGGTGCTGAGCAGGAAGTCCCCGTAGCTCTCGCAGCCCGAGACAGTGTCTATCGCGAAGAAGCTCTGGGACGAGAGGTCCAACCCGACCACGCTCTTCGTGCTCTTGATGAACAGGTACTTGCCGCATTTTACCGGAGTGTCCATTGGCGTCCTGTTGAAGCGCATGTAGGTGGAATCATCGATTGGCGCATATGTGCCGAAATCCGAAATCCCGCTGTCGTAGTTGTAGCTCTTCTCGATGCTGAACACGAATGAGCCATCGAGGTAGATCGCGTCGTATGCCTGCATGGAACTTGGAAGGAGCTCTGCGGCCACCACATCTCCCGTGCTCGCGTCTATTGCAGTTAGCTGATAGCGGGTGCTCTGCGTGTCGGCCCTTGGCACGATCGTCACGATTCCATCCGAGGCCTGCGGATTGGTTATCATCCTCCCGTGAGATGTGTAGACCACGCCCGCTTTGGATGATCCAGAATCTGCGTATTTGAGGTAGGAGTCGCTGTCTGAAGCTCCTCCGTCTTCGGATGGCATGTAGGTCCAGAATGCCCGGGACCCGCTAACGCACAGCATCGGCGGGTCGAAGTCCGCATCGCCTTGATCCACCATATTGGGAGCTCCTATAGAAGATGAAGACTGGACAGGCGCCACATAGAGCCTCCAGTCGTCGGTATGCAAATTGCATTCCACCCAGACGATGACCTGGTCGTTGGCCCTGACGTCGTAGATCTGATAACCCTCGGATTTGGAAAGCGGCGTGGAGAGAACGGAGGACATCCCGCCGCTCAGAACGGGGAGAAGCCCTATTTGAACGAGCACGTCCGTTGAATCACCCGGATAGAGCATGGCGGCAAGCGAATCTCCATCCATGTGCCCGACCGTTCCTATCTGGAGGTCGTATTCAGTTGTGAGGGAGACGCATTTTGAAGCATCTAGCTCCGAGAAGTCAGAGGAATCGACGACCTGATCCGTCGACACATCGAGCTCTGTGGGCTCGACATCGCCCTGCGCGCCCGTCGATCCACCCGAAGAAGAGCAGCCGCTGAGAATCGCCGTCGAGCCTATGATTGCCAGCGTTACCCCGGCAGACCCGATGACGAACTCCCTTCTGGTCAGCTCGAAACGATCTTTTTCTTCGTTCTTCTCAACCATCAGCACCAAACCCAATGAGAAACGTTCGACCTCGCGGCAAGGAATGGACCTTGTGCAGAATATGATACGACACCCGGAAAACCACCTCCGCGTAATCGAATTTCGCATCAGCCCAATGCGCGAAAAATGGAACGGCAAAGAATTTTAGCGGCTTTCATGTTAACGAGGATTTTATTCCGACTTTGTGGTAGCTTGATAAATATGAACCTGAAGTCTCGGAAATTCTGCTCGAAAGGCAGGACTGGGGAACTGGTACAATTACGGGAATGCTGGCTTTGAACCTAGGAGGTTGTCGTGGCATCGCGAATCATAACCATAAGCAGGCAGTATGGAAGCGGTGGTCGTGAAGTCGGGGAAAGACTGGCCGAGAAACTCGGCTACACCTATTACGACAAGGAAGTTATCCGCCGCGCAGTAGAGGAAAGCGATATCAGCGAGGAAATCTTCGAGAAAGGCGACGAGAGCGCTGGCAGCATGTTCTCGTATCTGCTCTCGTTTGCAAACGGCCAAGGTGGACAAGAGGAATCTCTGCCCCTGCCCGACCGCATCTTCCTGATCCAGTCAAAGGTCATCAAGAAGCTGGCCGCCGAGGGCCCGTGCGTCATCATCGGGCGTTCTGCGGACTATGTGCTGCGCGACAGCCCAGACCTGCTGAGAGTTCTAATCTATGCGGACAAAAAAGCCCGCGTCGAACGTGTCATGAAGCGCAACAACCTCACCGAGAAGGGTGCCCTGGCCCGAATCAAGAAGATCGACAAGGGCCGCGCGCTCTACTACGAGCAATTCACCGGCAACAAATGGTGCGACGTATTCCAGCATGACGTCGCGATTTCCACGAGCAGGTTCTCCATCGAGGACACTGTCGAGATTCTTGCGAATATAGCCAAGAACAGCTAAACGGCGCAACCTCATGCATTGAGTTCGAGCCCGGGTTCTCGTCATGAGACCCGGGTTCGATTGTTTTCTGCTACTGCTTGAATTGCCCTGGCGAGCAAGGGAGCCTGCCGACTGCGCCGACGTTCGGAAATCCCGTTGAGGCCTAGCCCTCGAAATCTCATCGGCGGTGTCGACATTCGGAAATTCCGCTGAAGCTGGGCCCTCGAAATCTCACCATGGCCGTCTTCAAAATCTTGCCGAATAGGACCGGCCAACCGAAGCCCCATCGAGGTAATCGCCTGACGGCTAGAACTCCAGATTCTCCAGCCTGTCGAAGATCGTGTCGATCCTCGTGAGGAACTCCCTCGGGTCGAAGATCTTGTCGAGCTGCTCATCGGTGAGGGTGCACTCCGGGTCTTCCTCCAGCAACTCGCGGAAGCTCTTCCCCTCGCGTGCCTCCTGGATGTCGCCCCAGACCTTCATGGCGTTTCGCTGCACCACAACGTAGGCATCCTCGCGGGTGATGCCGGTCTGGCAAAGAGCGAGGAGGACCTTGGATGAGAAGATGAGGCCCCTCGTTCGCCAGAGGTTGTGCTCCATCTTCTCGGGATAGACGAACAGCCCGTCGAGAATCGGCTGCATCTTGGAGAACATGTAGTCGAGGGCGGTGAAGCTGTCGGCCAGCGCCACGCGCTCGGTTCCGGAATGGCTGATGTCCCTCTCGTACCAAAGGGCGACGTTGTCGAGGGCGACCTGAGCATTTGCCTTGACAACACGCGAGAGCCCGCAGACCCTCTCCACCGTGATCGGGTTGCGCTTGTGGGGCATTGCCGACGAACCCTTCTGCCCCTTCTTGAATGGCTCCTCCGCCTCGATGACGTCGGTCTGCTGAAGGAGCCTAATCTGCGTGGCAATAGACTCGAGCGTTGCCGCCACGGTTGCAAGAGACGTCATGACCTGTGCATGACGGTCGCGGGAGACGACCTGTGTGGAAAGTGGGTCGGGAGTCAGCCCGAGCTTGTCGCACACATAGCTCTCGACGAACGGGTCGATGTTGGAGTAGGAACCCACGGCCCCAGAAATCGCGCCGGTGGCAATGACCTTCCGGGCATCGAGCATGCGCTGCTCGCAGCGCTTCAGCTGCCATGCCCAGCTCCCGAACTTCATCCCGAACGTCATCGGCTCCGCATGTATGCCATGGGTGCGGCCAACGCAAAGGGTGTCTCGGTACTCGAAAGCCTTGGCCTTGCAAGTTGCCCCGAGCTTGCGGATGTCATCGAGAATGATGTCGATTGCCTGGGTGATCTGATAGCAAAGAGCCGTGTCCCCGAGGTCTGAAGAGGTCATCCCATAGTGGACCCATCGGCTGGGCGGCTCCTGCCCCTCGGGCACGTCCTTGTCGATGTATTCGGCCATGTTGGTCAGGAATGCGATCACATCGTGGTTGGTGACCTTCTCGATCTCGTCGATGCGCTCCACGGTGAAGTCGGCATGCTCGCGAATCCAAGCGGCCTCTTCCTTCGTGATCCCGATCTTGCCGAGCTCTGCCTGAGCCTCGCAGGCCAAAAGCTCGATTTCCTTCCATACCTCGAACTTGTTCTGGAGTGAGAAGATGTGCCCCATCTCCGGACGCGTGTACCTATCTATCAATGTTGCCTCCCTGTTGCTCTGGGTTCCTCGAAAACCACGCCATCAGTCGAACAGCGGCGTGCTGAAATACCTCTCGCCCGTGTCGGGCAATATCGTCACCACGGTCTTGCCGGGCCCGAGTTCGTGTGCCAGCTCGAGCGCACACACCACGTTGCTCCCACTGGATATCCCGCAGAGAAGACCCTCTTCGCGAGCCAGCCTCCTCGACATCTCGATGGCCTGCTCGTCGGAGACCTTCACTATCCTATCGTAGATGCTGCGGTCCAAGATCTTGGGGATGATGCCATCGCCGATTCCCATCTGCATATGGGTGCCGACCTTTCCTCCGGAGAGGATCGCGGCGTTCTCGGGCTCGGCAACCCAAATCTTTATGTCTGGGTTTGCCTGCTTGAACACCTTCCCGCAACCGGTCAGGGTTCCGCCGGTTCCAACTCCGCTGCAGAACCCGTCTATTGGGCCATCCATCTGTTTCAGGATTTCAGCAGCAGTTCCATCCACCTGCGCAGAAACGTTGTCGGGATTTTCGAACTGCTGGGGAATGAACACGCGGGGGTCGTTGGCTGCCATCTGGCTGGCTATAGAGATGCACTTCGAGATGCACTCCCCGATGTTCCCGGCATCGTGAACGAGCACCAGCTCGGAACCGTAGATCGAGACTATCTTGCGACGTTCCTCGCTGACGGAATCGGGCATGATTATCCTCGACTTGAGCCCCATAGCTGCGCACACCAGCGCGAGGCCGATGCCCTGGTTTCCGCTGGTGGGCTCCACGATGATCGAGTTCTCGTCGATATCTCCCCTTGCCATGGCCTGCTTGATCATGTTGTAGGCAGTGCGGGTCTTTATCGACCCACCGACGTTCACGGCCTCGAACTTGACCACCACTCTGGCATCTCCGGGCCTCACGACCCTGTTGAGCTTTATCAGCGGCGTGGAGCCAATGGCTTCCATCACGTTATCGCAGATCAATCCACAACCCCCATCTGAAACTATCTTTCGATGTACATTGTGACATTTTCTTCAGCTGAACCACGACGATTAGGGGAAACGGGCAAGCTATTCTCCTGTCGCCCATTTCCCAGTGCACACTCCGAGAATCCACATTTCGAGGCTCAGCTTCGGATCTGCCCCCCTCTTGATCTCCATCTCGCATTGAGCCGCGCGGTCGAGAGCCTCTTCGAGCTCATCTTGCTTGAACCTCGCAGCATACCTGTAGTGGTTTCTGTACATGAAGCTAGACCCCCCGAGGACCTCTTCCAGAGGTGCCCTCACGGGACGCGAGTCCATCGCCTTCGTGACTATGAGCTCCCTTATCCTCTTCTCGCACATCGTCAGAAGCCCGAGCTCAGCCTGATCGCCCATTATCTCGAGCAGCTTCATGCACTTGCCGGCATCTCGCTCCCCCAGTGCCGCAGTGAGGTCCCAGGGTTTTGGCGAGCTGATTCGCGTGACCATGGACTCTACGTCTTCGAGCGTGATGGTGTCTCGTCCTTGCGCTGCCAGGTAATCGCAAAGTTTCTTGACCTCGCTGTTGAGGGCAACGGTGGAGTTTCCCACCATATCTACCATTGCATCCACTGCGTCTGGCTCGATCTCGGCGTTGGCAGACTTGACGAGCCTTCGCACGAAGTCTGCTATATCCGACCGGCGCTTCTTGAGGTCGCAGGAGATGTAGGCCTTTGGATAGAGCTTGTGCACCTTCTTGTAGAGCTTCGTGTTCTTTGCGAGGCTGTTGCCGGTCATCACTAGAACCGTGGAGTCGGTAGGAGCATCGAGGTAATCGCATATTGAATCGAGGAGGTCTTTCTTGGCATGCCCTATGTTGTCGACGACGACAAGCCTCATATCGGAGAGGAACGGCACGGTGTTGCACGCTGCCACAACCTCGCCGGGAGGATCTACTTCCTGAGCATCGAAATTGGTCTGGTTCAGGGCGAGGTCGCCCTTCTCGGCGACGCGCTCCTGCATCCTCTTGAGCAGGGCCTTTCGCTTGAGGCTGTCTTCACCTATGAACAGATATACCGGCAGAAGGGCTTTGGACTTTGCCAACTGCATCTCCATCGATTTATTGCTTGGTCTCAGAAATCAAATGTTAGCACACGTGACAATCGCCGAACCCCCATCAAGAGTCAATGTGATATCACCGTCGAGGTCCGTGCGGTACACCTCCGCCCCTCCTCTCTCGAGAACATCTAAAGTGTTTTCATCTGGGTGCCCATACCTGTTGTTCTCCCCGACGCTGATCAAGGCGATCTTTGGCCTCAACTCTTCCATCAGCTCATCGTTGACAGACTCGGCACTACCATGGTGCCCGACCTTTATCGCATCGACCTCCCCCACCAAGCCGTCGTCGATCATCTGCTGCAAGGGCTCGCTCTCCGCGTCTCCTGTTAGAAGCATCTCGAACTCGGAATCACCATCCAAATCCGAGTCGTACACCAGGAGAAGCACCAGCGAGTCCTCGTTCTCCGACTCCTCAATCGTCCCTTCTGGCCACACCACGTCCAAGCTCACATGCTCCGAGAGCCTTATCTTGTCTCCAGCCGACACCTCAACGATTCCCTCATCCCCAGAGAGGTCCCGTGCCTCCTCGAGCACCTCCTCTGCAGATTCGTCCTTTTCACCAAACGCGACCGACCCCCGGGTGAACACGACGCGGTCGACGAGGACCATGGAGTCCATCGCGTCCAATGCACCGCAGTGGTCTGCGTCGAAATGAGTTATCGCCACCGCATCTAAGTGGTATACCTGGTTCCTCCCGAGAGCTGACCGGAGAACGGTATCGTATTTCCCGGTATCGACCATGACCTGCCTGAACCCATCTCTCACGAGTATCGAATCTCCCTGGCCTACGTCCATTGCCACCACCTGCACTGGCTTGTATGCGAGCACGACCATGGCCAGGGCGAACACGGCCACAGGAAACGCTGCCTTGGACGCCTGCCTCCAAGGGTGCTCACCTGGCAATGGCCAAAATATCCAGAGAAGGGTGATCGAGACCAGGAAGATCGTCCAGGCCACAGCGGGAGTGGCATATGCCGGTACCGCCATGAACGCCAGAGACGCCATGGCCACCACAAGCCGCGACATCGCCTCGGCAATATGGCACAGCAACCAGAGAATCGCCATCCCAAGAGGAGGAAACACCGCGCATGCGACCATCGCGATGATTCCTCCCATCAGAAGAACCGTGATAATCGGAGCCACGACCAGATTCGAGAGCGGTCCTCCTATCGAAAGCATCGAGAACATGGGTACCGAAACCGGGAGCGTCGCAAGTTGAGCCACGATCGTCATCGCCATTGGCTGCGATATCGCCTCCAGCCGCTTGGGCAACAAGCTAGAAATCCACCTGGATGCGAGCGGGAGGAAAAGACATATTCCGGCCACGCCGAGCACAGATAGCGAAAACCCCACCGAGAACGCATCGGATGGGTCGACCGCGAGCATCACCAGCACTGCCAGCGCAAGAGCCGATGGGGAATGGGCCCTCCTTCCGGCAACGTAGGAAATGCTTCCCACCGAAGCCATCACGCAAGATCTGAACGCAGATGCCTGAGTCCCGGTGAGCACGAGGTAGGAAACCATCACCGCACAGAGAACGGCGATGCTCCATTTCTTGGGAAGCCCGGCCCTGAGCAAAGCCCAGGAAACCAGCATTGCCACCACTGTGAGATGCGACCCCGATACCGCCAATAGATGCGTGAGACCGGTCACCTTGAACGAGTTGTCCAGGTCTGTTCCGGAAATCTGGGACCTGTCCCCGAGGACTATTCCCTTCATCAAGGCAGCCCCAGTTCCAGGGTTTGAGTCGATGTAGACCGAATACCTGTGCCTGATGCTCCCAAACAACCCGCCCAAGGATTCTGCCCATCTTGCATCTTCGATTGAATATGGTTTGTAACTCCCGGCCACAAGAGACTGATGAAGGCTCCTCGACCAGTCGTCATCCTCAATTCTGGAGAACCTTCCGCTTGCCACGAACGACATCCCCAGCGGGAGAATCTCTTCTTCGGAGCTCCAAGTCACCCGGACCTTCACCCAGTTCCCTCCGCCAAGACATGCTCGGCAGGTCGAGTACCAGCCTCTGGAACCCTGGGAGCCGTCGGAAACCACCTCCATTCTCAATCCGTCATCAGATGCCTCAAGGGCATCTACCTGAGCAGAAAATCCCTGCCAGCAAAGAAAGCCGACGACAAGTCCTGCGAACGCAGATGCAAACACCATGCCGACGCGCATCGGTTGGAGAACACGCTGTGGTCCTCGCTCCGCCTCCCTGCGTCTTGCCCACCGCGCGATCACATAATCCAGGGCAAGCAGAAAAACCAGAGAGATCAGCCCGAACATCCCCGCGATTGCAATCATGAGGAGCAGGGAGTTCGCCCAAATGGGAAAGGGAAGGAAGTCGACGGCCTGCCAGAGCAAGCCATTCCCAATATCGATTTCCCATGAGAGCTCTTCTGCAACCCGAATCGAAATCCAGAAGCAAAGAGCTGGCACCAGCAAGAACGGAAGCGAAGGCCTTGGAACATCCCTCTCGTCTACACGCATATGAGCTCGCAGATCTTTGAGTACTTGCCTTCTCCGATGCCAGACACCTCCTGTATCTCCTCTATGCTCGTAAATCCGCCAGATTGTTCCCTGTACTCGATTATTGCCTGAGCTGTGGCGGGACCGATTCCAGGAAGCTCCTCTAGCTGTTCGGCTGTGGCCGTGTTGATGTTCACGAGAGATTGTGCTTGAGATGACGACCCCTGAGCTGCGTCCCCCGTGCTTCCGGAAGCCGTTGCTCCTGCAACAGATCCAGACTCGACCTCTTCTTTCGTGGGAACATATATCTGCTCTCCGTCTACCAGGACCCTAGCCAAGTTGATGGACGACGAGCTGGCATCGTCCGATAGACCCCCGGCAAGCTCTACCGCATCGTTGACCCTGCTCCCCTCTTCGAGCTCATAGACCCCGGGCTTGCCAACTGCCCCGGCCACATGCACCATGACCGTGGTTTGCTCGCTCGCGACGGCGTCAGTTGCGCTTTCACCAGCATTGTCTTCTGCATCTGAAGTTGAGACTGCATCAGATTGAGCTTGTTCGATTTGAAACTCCTGGCCCGAAGCTATCGGAACCCACCTGAACAGGGCAACGGTGATGACAACTAGCGCGACCACAGCGATTGCCTTCAAGACATTTGGGGGAATTTTCCCAAGCTGAGCCTTCTGCAGAAGCTCATCTATATTTCTGCCAGTCCCGCTCATCTGTCCTCGCCTCCAAGTTCATCTCTACAGAGAAGATGCTAGGGCACGGGCATTAACAGACAACTTGGGATTTCCAAACCACAGCGGAAGCAAAGCATAACCAGAGCTGCACGAAATCGGAATGGAATCCAACTGGAAAGAGGGAAAGACCGTAAAGGGGTCCAACTGGGATGAAAGAAAAATCGGAAAGGAATCTAACCGTCAAAGAAACCAAATCAGAACAGGACCCAGCTGGGAACGAACCGAATTCAGGACAAAATCCACCTGGGAACCAACCGAAATCAGAATAGGGCCCGACCGGGGACGAACCGAAACCATAACAGAATCAGGACAAGCCCTACCGGGGGCGCAAACCCTGCTGGGGGTGGGACGAACCGAGAACCAACTGAAACCAGAATAGAATCCAACCGGGAACCAACCAAAATCAAAACAACCGCCAAAGAAAAGGTAAGCATGGACCCCCAGGACCATGCAGGCAGTCTCGGCAACTACTTCCAGTTGCAGTGACCTTCCTCAACCTGCATGTTGTCGCAGATCTCGACTGCCCACGACGAGAAGTCCATCTGACCAGCAAGCTCCTCGACCTCGCTGAGGTTGGCATGGGTCTCGGGGTTTCTCGGCAGGAAAAGCGTGCAGCAATCGGAGCAGGCCTGCGTGGACAGGTCGAAAGTCCCAAGCTTCTTGGCCATCGCGATTATCTCCTGCTTGTCGGTTCCGATGAGCGGCCTGAAAACGGGAAACTCGGACACCACATCCACGGCGCGGATGTTGTCCATCGTCTGCGATGCAACCTGGCCGAGCGACTCCCCGGTTACGATCGCCTTTGCATGTTCGCGCTTAGCCAGCTCGTTCGCAACCGTGAACATCAGCCTGCGGAAGAAGACCACCCTGAGCCTTGGGGGAACAATGTCGGCTATCCTCTTCTGGTAGTCTCCGATTCTGGCGATGTAAAGCCTCAGCACCCCACCGCAATTTGAAAGGGCGTCGCAGATGTCCCTCACGAGGTACTCTGATGAATCGTCGGTCTGGGGAGCTGCCGAGAAATGAAGCGCTATCGCCACTCCGCCACGATTGACGATCCTCCACATGGCCACGGGCGAATCGATTCCCGTGGAGAGCAGGGATATGAATTTGCCGGCGCTTCCCACCGGCAACCCCCCGCAACCAGGCTCTGTTCGGGCGTAGATGTAGGTGCTCCCCTGGATCACCTCGACGTGAACGGTCGCGTCTGGCTCCTCCATCTTGACCTTCGCATCCGGGAACTTCTCACAGAGATAGGAGCCAATGCGCTTGTTCATCTCGATGGAATGGATTTGGAAATCCGTGTTGGAACGGCGGGACTCCACCTTGAAGGTCCGAAACGGCGCAACGTCGCCCAGAACCTCACCAGAGAGCCTCAACATATCGTCGAAATCCCTCGTGGTGCGCCATCCGAGAGAAACCCTCGCCACACCCGGCACACCGCGCAGAATTTGGAACATCTTCTTTATCTTGGGGTTGTCGAGCCCATCTTCGATGAATCCGTCTTCGTCCTCCGTCCCGGATAACGCAGATTTGTCGACAGATACAAGAATCCTCCCCGAAATCTTGGAGACTTTCTCCACGGGGAGGCCCTTGCACAAGAACTCTATGTTCTTCATGAGCTGGTGCTCGAAAGTAGAGCGATTGTGGCCCTTGAGGCCTATTTCATGATAGTGGATGAGAAAAACCGGGCTTGCCACTGCGAAATGCCTGGTCTTACTTGATCTTGTCGTTGGACAGGCTCTCTGGTACGTAGCTGAGGTCGCCGTTCTCGATCTCGGCCATGGCGAGCGAAAGCGGCTTTTCCTGAGAATACTGGGACAGCTCCTCCACAGACTGCAGCTTCATCGCACGCTCTTTCTGGCCGCGCATCATATCGTTGATGTCCTTGGCTCTCTTGGCTGCAATCGTGCAGAGCAGGAACTTATCGTTGTCCGTGCGCTCAAGAAGATTGTCAATATGCTGATCGATGATAGACATGATTACCTTGCTTTCGTGAAACCCGGTACCTGGCTTTAACTCGAATGAGAATCGATTATCTCGAGGAGCTCTTGCGTTGCCCTCTCGAGGTCATCGTTAACGAGCGATACATTGTAACACTTTTCCTTCTGCATCTCCACTTTTGCGGTCTGCAGTCGGCGCTCTATCTGCTCCTCTGTCTCCGTGCCCCTGGCCTCGAGCCTCTTTCGAAGGTCTTCGAACTTCGGGGGCTTAACGAAGATGAGGAAAGCGCTGGGATAGTTCTCCTTGACCTTGAAGGCTCCCTGTGGGTCAATCTCGAGGATGACGTTTCTCCCCTCGGCGATCTTCTGCTCCACTACCGACCTCAATGTGCCGTAGCGCTTCCCATGGACCTCTGCCCACTCCAGAAAATCGTTCTGGGCTATCTTCTCGTCGAACTCCTCATCGGTGAGGAAGAAATAGGATTTGCCCTCCACCTCGCCTTTTCTGGGAGCACGAGTAGTCGCCGAGACGGAAAGCCATAATCCATCCCGGCGACTCATGATATTTCCCACGAGGGTTCCTTTGCCGGCTCCGGATGGACCGGAAATGACAAAGAGTTGCCCGCTCATTATTTGGACGAGAGCCTCTCGATGAGCTCTGCGCGCTGACGGGAGCCAAGCCCCTTGATTCTGCGGGTCTCGGAGATGTTGAGCTCCTCCATGACCTTTGCGACCTTAGCCTTGCCATAGCCAGGCAAGGAGGAGATCATGTCCTTGACCTTGAGCTTATCGATGACAGGATTGCCTTCGGTGGTAAGGACCTCCTTCACAGAGATCTTGCCCTCCTTAATCTGGGACCTCAGCTCAGCACGGGCATGACGTGCCTCAGCGGCCTTCTCTAGTGCTGCGCGCCTCTCTTCATCGGTCTGATTTGGCAGTGCCATTTTCTACCTTACCTCTCTTGGTTAACTTACTATCGTTTTCCTACAGATATCACTCCCACGGGATTTCACCCCGAGGATCAGCTAAGCAGAACAACGCTTACTATAATCTTTGGCAACGCTTTTTCCGCGTTTATTCGGCAGGTTACACAATTGCGAGCTCAAAAGAAACAACATTCATTGTTTACTCGCGTCAATTAGCCTAATTCTTCGATTTCCGCCGCTATAGAGTCAAATGCTGAAAGCGGATCTCTGGCTTGTGTGATCGGACGCCCGATGACAACATGCGTCGATCCGTTCTCGAATGCCTGAGACGGAGTGGTGACCCTGGCCTGGTCTCCAGAAGCAGACCCGGCTGGTCGAACTCCTGGAGTCACTATAAGCATCTCCGGCCCCAGGACATCGCGGAGCATCTTTGCCTCTAGCGGAGATGCGACGACCCCAGATGCACCAGCTCTCCTCGCGAGGAGGGCCAGCCTCTCCACCTGCTCTGCCGCCGAATGGTCCACCCCGATAGAGGCCAGGGCAGCATCGTCCATGCTGGTGAGAACAGTTACCGCAAGTATTGCGGGGAGCTGGGCCCCATCTGGCATCTCTGAAACGGCTTCGCGGGCCCCCTCAACTGCCTCCGAAATCATCTTCGCCCCTCCAGAGGCGTGCACGGTTATCATGTCCGCACCGGTCAGGACAGCCGCTTTCGCAGCACCATGGACCTGATGCGGGATATCGTGGAGCTTCAAGTCGAGGAACACCTTGAACCCGCAGTCCTTCAACTCGCGAACCGCGCGAGGTCCCTCGGAATAGTAGAGAGTCATTCCAACCTTCATCCAAGTGGCATGACCGCGCAGCAACTCGGCAAGTTCGATCGCCCGCTCCATATCGCAATCGAGCGCGACGATGATCTTCTCGGCAGGGTCTTGCATATGCCCGTCCTCCTACTCGAGAGCTCCCACCAAATCGGAGACCTTCTCGAATTCGTTTTCCTCGCAATACCTCTCAATGCCCTCGACCACCTCAAGGGAAGCGCGGGGGTTCATGAAGCTTGCTGTCCCGACTGCCACGGCCGTGGCACCGGCGAGCATGAACTCGACGGCATCTGTCCCGCAGGTTATCCCGCCCATTCCAACGATTGGGATCTGGACGGCCTGGTGCACCTCGTAGACCATCCTGAGCGCGATAGGTTTCACGGCAGGGCCGGAGAGACCCCCGACCTTCCGGGCGAGAACCGGCTTGCGCTTCTTGGCATCGATTGCCATTCCCAGAACAGTGTTAATGAGAGAGACGGCATCGGCTCCCTCATCTTGAACCACCTTTGCGATCTTGGTGATGTCGGTGACGTTGGGAGTCAACTTTGCAATCAACGGGCGCTTGGTCGCGGCCCTGCACGATGCGATCACCTTCGCCGAAGCCGCCGGGTCGATTCCAAACGTCATCCCACCCTCGCTGACGTTAGGGCACGATATGTTTATCTCGTAGGCGCTGACCGCCGGCTCTTCCTCAAGGCGCTCAATTACTGCGGCATATTCCCCAAAGCTGTGACCGGAGACGTTGACGATGATCGGCACGCCCCTGGTCGAGAGCCAGGCCAGGTCGCCCTCGCAGAAAGCCTCGACACCCGGGTTCTGAAGGCCAATCGAGTTGAGCATCCCACTGGGAGTCTCGGCGATTCGCGGCGAATCGTTTCCATCCCAAGGGCCTAGCGAGACGCCCTTGGTCGTGACAGCCCCAAGCTTGGAAATGTCGAAGAAGTCGTTGTACTGACGCCCTGCGGCGAAAGTTCCGGAGGCGGTAGTGACCGGGTTCTTCATCACGAGTGACCCTATGCGGGTCGTGAGGTCCACGCTCATCGCCACACCACCTTCCTCGCATCGAAGACAGGCCCATCAATGCAGGCCCGCTTCTTTCCATCCACGGTGTCCACGACACAGGAGAGACATGCCCCGATACCGCAGGCCATTCTCCTCTCGAGCGAGACCTCGCAACGACAGTTCTCAGATTCGAGGGCCTTTCCAACTGCGATTCTCTCCATCGGGGCAGGCCCGCAGATGGCCACGTAATCGGCGCAGGCAGTGTAATCGTCCATGAGGTCGGTGCAGAAGCCATGGTAACCGGCAGAGCCATCATCGGTGCAGGTGTGCACCTCGGCACCAACACTGGTCAGGGCCTCCTCGCCAAGCAGCCTGTCGGCTGTCGTGGCGCCGAGGAGGACATCGACGGCGATTCCTTCCGCGCACATCTCGCTCGCGAGCATCATGAGCGGGGCAACTCCGATTCCGCCGCACACGAGCAGCGCGCGCCCCGTGCCATCCGGGACTTCCCAACCTCGGCCTACCGGGCCTATCGCACGGGTGGGAGTCCCGGGCTTGACGGTGGAAAGCGCCTCCGTTCCAGATCCCACGACCTGGTACATTATCTGGATCTCTCCGGTGCCAGTATTCCAGGAGCAGACCGAGAACGGCCTTCGCAGCACATGGCCACAGAAATCCGGAACCCTAAGATGCACGAACTGTCCCGGCAAGAGGCCTGCCGCGATCTGCGGGGCCTCCAGCACCATGAGGTATATTGAAGGGGCGATCTTGTCGTTGGAGACGATGGTCACCTCTTCATCGACCAGTGGAACACGGGAGCCGTCTCCACCGGTTCCGGCATTCTCGCCTGCGCAAGTGTTCCCGGAACCTTCTGCGCCGGCACCGGTCAGAGCGCCTTCGGATGCCTTGCCCATTGCGCCTTCCCCCTCGCTCATATCTCCCAGCCTATTCGCGCGCATCGTCCTGTGCTTCGCCTGCAGCCTCGGCCTCGTCCACAATCGGCTGGTACTGCTCGAGGTCCTGCAGCGCTATCGGGGCCATCCTGCCCGAGGTGAGCCCGTTCTCCTGAACAGCCTCGATGGCGTTCACCAAGGCGTTGGCAGCCTCCATCGTGGTTACGTAGCAGATGCTGTAGCGCACCGCATCGGCACGCAGGAGGTATCCGTCGGAACGGGTGCGCTGACCGAACGGGGTGTTTATGATCAGGTTGATCTTGCCGTTCGCTATCTCGTCTCCGATGTTGGGCCTGGCCTCGTGGTACTTGTGGACCTCCGTGACCGGAAGTCCGCTTGCCTCCAGGGCCTTTGCGGTGCCAGAGGTGCTCACGATCTCGAATCCGAGCTTGTAGAGGTCATGCGCAACGTTGACAATGTTTCGCTTGTCGCGGTCGCAAACCGAGATGAACACCCTGCCGGAAGTCGGCAGCGAGTAGTCGATTGCAAGGGCGGTCTTCGCATAAGCCGCCGGGAAATCGTGGGCAACGCCCATGACCTCGCCGGTGGATTTCATCTCCGGCCCGAGCACGAAGTCGGCGCCGGGGAAGCGCCCGAACGGGAGCACTGCCTCCTTCACGGAGTAGTGGTCGAGCTCCCGGTCGTCCGGCGGGAGACCAAGGCTCTCGATGCTGCGCCCGGCCATAATCATCGCCGCGCATTTCGCCAGCGGCACTCCGGTTGCCTTCGAGACGAACGGCACGGTGCGGCTCGCGCGGGGATTGACCTCGATCACGTAGATCGTGGAGTCCTTGACCGCGAACTGGATGTTCACGAGCCCCCGCACGCCCACGGCCAAAGCGAGCCTACGGGTGTAGTCCCGCAGTCCCTCGCGCAGCGATTCGTAGATCGAGAACGGAGGGGTGCAGCATGCGGAGTCGCCGGAGTGGATTCCGGCCTCCTCGATGTGCTCGAGGATTCCGCCAACATAGACATCCTTGCCATCGCAGAGGGCGTCGACGTCGAGCTCGACTGCAGACTCTAGGAACTTGTCGAGGTAGATCGGGTGATCTGGGGAGACCCTCGCGGCCTCTGCCATGTATTTCTTGAGCGAATCGGCATCGTATGCGATGACCATTCCGCGGCCGCCGAGCACGTAGCTCGGGCGCACGAGCAACGGGAACCCGATGCGGTGCGCAACCTCCACCGCTTCCTCGAAGGAGCTGGCAACGCCTGCCGGAGGATACGCGATCCCGAGGTTGTCGAGCAGCTCGGAGAACCTCTCCCTGTCCTCGGCAAGGTCGATGGCATCAGGCTTGGTGCCTAGAATCTCCACGCCCTCGCGCTCGAGGGCGGATGCCAACTTCAACGGCGTCTGACCGCCGAGAGTCACAACGACAGCCTCTGGTTTCTCCGCGTCGACGATGTCCATGACATCCTCGAAGGTCAGGGGCTCGAAATAGAGCCTGTCGGAGGTGTCGTAGTCGGTGGAGACCGTCTCGGGATTGGAGTTCACCATGATAGTCTCGAATCCCATCTCGGCAAGTGCGTAGCTGGCGTGCACGCAGCAGTAATCGAACTCGATGCCCTGTCCGATCCTGTTCGGGCCAGCTCCCAAGATCATGATCTTGCGCTTGTCGCACGGTCTGGTCTCGCTCTCCTCCTCATAGGTCTTGTAATAGTAGTTGGTGCGCGACTCGAACTCTGCACCGCAGGTGTCCACGGTCTTGAACGTTGGGAGAACTCCCAGCTCCTTGCGCTTCGCCCTCACGCGGTGCTCTGCCGCCTCCACGTCCGCGGAATCTAGGTGGTCATCGTCGTATTCTCCGGTTAGGTAGGCAATCTGCCTATCCGAGAGGCCTGTCTGCTTCGCAAGGCGCATCTGGTCGAAGGTCATCTCGTCAAGCTTGCATCCCTTCACCATGTTCTCGACCGACACGATATGGGCGAGGCGGTTGATGAACCATGGGTCGATGTTCGTGAGGCTCGCGACCTCCTCGACATCCATGCCGCGGCGCAGGCCCTCGATCATGTAGTTGATGCGGTGCTCGGTAGGTGTGGAGAGCATCGTGAGGAAGTTCTCCTCGTCGAAAACGTCGTGCCCGTCGCAGCCCAGCCCATCTCGGCCGTTCTCCAGAGAGCGCATAGCCTTCTCGAGCGCCTCGTCGAAGGTGCGCCCGATTGCCATTGCCTCGCCGACAGCCTTCATGCGGGTGGTGAGGGTCTCGTCGGTTCCCTTGAACTTCTCGAATGCGAAGCGGGGAACCTTCACGACCACGTAGTCGATTGTGGGCTCGAAGCATGCAGGCGTGGCCTTAGTGATGTCGTTTGTGATCTCGTCGAGCGTATATCCAACCGCGAGCTTTGCCGCAGCCTTGGCGATTGGGAAGCCAGTGGCCTTTGATGCCAGCGCGGAGGAACGGGAGACCCTTGGGTTCATCTCAACGACGATCATTCGCCCGTCCTTGGGGTTGATCGCGAACTGCACGTTGGACCCTCCGGTCTCCACTCCGATCTTCTCGAGAATCGCGAGGGAGGCGACGCGCATGCGCTGGTACTCGATGTCGGTCATCGTCTGAGAAGGCGCAACCGTGATCGAATCTCCGGTGTGCACGCCCATCGCGTCGAAGTTCTCGATGGAGCAGACGATGATGGCGTTGCCGGCGCGGTCGCGCATGACCTCCATCTCGTATTCCTTCCATCCGATGATCGACTCCTCGACGAGAACCTCGCCTGCCGGGGAAAGGTCGAGCCCCTGGCGCACGATTTCCATCAGCTCTTGCTTGTTGTATGCGATGCCGCCGCCTGCACCGCCAAGGGTGTAGGACGGGCGGAGAACCAGCGGGAAGCCGAGCTCATCGGAGAGCTTGACCGCGTCCTCGACAGAGTATGCATACCCGCTTCGGGCGCACTCGAGGCCGATCTCCTTCATGCACTTGGCGAATTCCCTGCGGTCCTCGCCCCTGTTGATCGCTTCCAGGTCGCATCCGATCATCTCGACATCGTACTTGTCGAGAACCCCCGCCTTCGCCAGCGCAACGGCGCAGTTGAGTCCGGTCTGTCCACCCAGCGTTGGAAGCAGCGCGTCGGGTCTCTCGATCTCGATGATCTTCTCAACGGCCTCCGGGGTGATGGGCTCGATGTACGTGCGCGTGGCCATCTTGGGGTCTGTCATGATCGTGGCCGGGTTGGAGTTGACGAGAACGACCTCGAACCCGTCCTCCATGAGCACCTTGCAGGCCTGGGTTCCCGAGTAGTCGAACTCGCAAGCCTGGCCGATGGTGATTGGTCCCGAGCCTATGACCAAAATCCTTTTTATGTCGTTTCTGCGAGGCAACTTGTGCTCCTCCTATTCCGCTCGCCCGCGCAACGGCGGGCAATCCGGTTGATGTTTCCTGGCGGCCTTTCCAAACGTGCTTCGTGCGCGCTTTCGATCCGCCTCCGCATTCTCTATGAGTGCCATCCCTTCAGCCTGTTCTTGGCGATGTCGATGTCGAGGTAGTCCTCTCGCCCATCCATCAGCCTCGTGAACCCGCTGAACAGGTACGCGGAATCGGTTGGCCCGGGACTTGCCTCGGGGTGGTACTGCACCGAGAACGCCGGGATGTCCAAGAAGGCTATGCCCTCGGAAGTGCCATCGTTGAGGTTGACATGCGTGAGCTGGATGCGGCCGTATCGCTCGTTCTGCACGACCGGGGCAATCCTGCGCTCGGACCAGAACCTGAGGTCGTCCACGTGTTCCGTCACGCCTCCGGAAAGCTCTGGAATCAGATTTCCCAAAGACGGGAACACGGCTGCGAACCCATGGTTTTGCGAGGTGATCTCGACCCTCCCGGTCCGCAGGTTCATGACCGGCTGGTTGCCTCCATGATGCCCGAATTTGAGCTTCTCGATCTGAGCGCCGGCGGCAATCGACATCATCTGGTTGCCCAGGCAGATGCCGAACACCGGAATCTTCCCCAACACTCCTTCGGCACAGGCAATCGTCTTGTCAACGGGCTCTGGGTCCCCAGGTCCATTGGAGAAGAACACCCCGTCATAATCTCCATTGAGCAGGGTCTCCGCCGGAGTGTCCCACGGGAGCACCGTCACGGAGCAGCCCGCTTGGGAGAGCCCGCGGAGAATACCGCGCTTGATCCCGCAGTCTATTGCGGCAACCTTGTACTTCGGCTTGGGGCTCGCGTCCTTTGCGAAGCTGAACTCCTCCATATCGTCCTTGAAGTCATAGGGCTTCAAGGTGCTCACGGTGGAGGCCATGTTGACTCCCACGATCGAGTCGGACTTCCTCACCTTTTCCAGAAGGGAGTCCACGTCGAGGTCGGTGGTGGAGATGATGCCCCGCATCGCGCCGTTGTCGCGGATATGGCGGGTGAGCTTCCTGGTGTCCACGCCGTCGATTGCCACGATGCCGTTCTTCGTCAGAAGGTCCGGGAGGTTGCTCTCGCTCCTGAAGTTGGATGGCTCGTAGCACATCGACTTCACGACAAGTCCGCGAAGCGCCATCCCATCCGACTGCATATCGGCCATGTTGGTGCCGTAGTTCCCAATATGCGGATACGTCATCGTGACTATCTGTCCAGCGTAGGAGGGGTCGGAGATGACCTCCTGATATCCCACCATCGAGGTGTTGAAGCAAACCTCGCCCGTGGTCTCCCCTATTGCGCCGCATGCCCTGCCGCGAAACACCGTGCCGTCCTCCAGGACGAGGACAGCCGGTTTGGTGCTCGCCTTGATCTGAGCTGCCACTGGCTAAACCACCTTTCCATCTTCCATGGTCGCTTGTCCACCGACGTATGTATCGGTTGCACGGCCCTTCAATTCAGTGCCGATGAACCCGGAGTTCACGGCCTTTGATTCAAAATCCGACTTCTCGACCTTCCACTCTAGGCCGGGGTCTATCACGGTGAGGTCGGCAGTGCACCCCGGCTCAAGTGCCACCCGCTCTGCTCGGATTATCTGCCTGGGCACTATGGCCATGAGCTCGACCATCCTCTGCCAGCTGATGATCCCTGGGTTCACGAGGTTGGAAACCACGAGCCCCACCGAGGTCTCGATTCCTGTCATGCCAAATGGGGCGGCCTCGAACTCCACATCCTTCTCGAAGTCGGCGTGCGGGGCATGGTCGGTGACTATCGCATCGACTGTTCCATCGCAAACTCCATCGATCAGGGCCTTGCAGTCTTCCCTTGTCCTGAGCGGTGGGTTGACCTTGAACGCCGTGTTGTAGTCGTCTGTGATGTCATCCTCGCTGAGGAACATGTGGTGTGGGGTCACCTCACAGGTCACGGGCAGCCCCTCGGCCTTGGCATCGCGGACCATCTGGAGTCCGCGCGCGGTTGTGATGTGCTGTATGTGGAGCGGGCATCCGGTGAGCCTGCAAAGCGAGATGTCGCGCTCTATCTCGACTTCCTCGCCCTCGGCCGGCCACCCGGCGAGGCCGAGCCTCGTGGACACAACTCCCTCGTTGACCTGGCCTTCCCCCACCAGTCCGTCGTCCTGGCAGTGCTCCATTATCACGCGGTCGAACTGCACGGCGTAGTCCATTACCCTCCGCATGGCCCCTGTATCCTGAATTCCGGAGCCATCGTCGGAGAACGCCACGGCTCCACTTGCCACCATGTCCCCCATCTCGGACAGGATCTGGCCCTTGCGCCCCTGCGTGCAGGCGCCGCAAACGTGCACGCGCGCCTTCCCATATTGCCTGGCACGTTTCTTCACGTATTCGACGGCGACGGCATTGTCTATCGTGGGATTGGTGTTGGGCATGCAGCAGACGGCGGTTATCCCGCCATGGGCAGCAGCACGTGTTCCGCTCTCGATGTCCTCCTTGTACTCGAACCCGGGGTCGCGCAGGTGAACATGGATGTCCACGAGACCGGGCAGCAGCACCTTCCCAGAAAGGTCGCGCTCGCCGGCACCGTCCGCATCTAGGCTATGGCCAACTGCTTCGATCTTGCCATCGTCGCCTATGAGCACGTCTGCCACACCGTCGAGGTCGACCTGAGGGTCGACGAGGTGGGCGTTCCTAAGAACTAAGGCCATCTTCGGCACCTCCCAGCAGCAGGTAGAGGGCTGCCATTCTAACGAGCACCCCGGAGTAGACCTGGTCGAGGATCACTGACCTCTCGGGATTGTCGGCCATGTAGCTGTCGAGCTCGACACCCCTGTTGATCGGACCCGGATGGCAGATTATCGCATCGGGCTTCATGAGCTTCTCGCGGTCTCGGGTGAGCCCGTAGAGCATATTGTATTCGCGAAGGCTCGGGAACGGTGCGTCCTCCAGCCTCTCGCGTTGAATTCGGAGCATGTAGACCACATCGAGCTCGGGCAGTACCTCATCGATCTTGCAACTCACATGGTCCACCCCGAGCACGTCCGGACGGGCGGGAAGCAGCGTGGCAGGTGCCACAACGGTGACCTCGGCGCCCATGGTCTTGAGAGCTGGAATCAGAGAGCCGCACACCCTGGAATGCCTGATATCGCCGATGATGCCGACCTTGAGGCCATCGAAGCCACCTTTGCGCTCCCATATCGTGAACAGATCGAGCAGCGCCTGGGTGGGATGCTGGTGCTTTCCATCCCCGGCATCTATGACGCTCACACCCGAGCATTGCGCGATCTTTCGCGGAACTCCGGCGTTCCTGTCGCGCACGACGATCATGTCGATCTTGTAGGAGCACAGGGTGTGCACGGTGTCCACCAGGCTCTCGCCCTTCACCGTCGAGGTGCTTGACCCGCCGAAGTTCAACGTGTCGCAGGAGAGCCTCTTCTCGGCGATCTCGAAAGAAGAGCGCGTGCGCGTGGACGGCTCGTTGAACATGTTCACGACCGTGAATCCACGCAGCGTCGGAATCTTCTTGATCTTGCGTTCGTTGACCGCCTTGAACTTCTCGGCGGTGTTGAAAATCGTGTAGATATCGTCGGCAGAGTACTCGGTGATGTCGATGAGGTCTTTGTGATTGAAGGCCATCACATACCACCTCCCAGCGGGGCAGACCCGATCCTGCCTCCGTCGGCGACCTCGAGAATCTCGACCTCGGACTTCCCGTCCACTTCTTCCAGGAAAAGACGCACGTTCTCATCCGATGAACTCGGGACGTTCTTGCCGACATAATCGGCTCGGATCGGCAACTCGCGATGTCCTCTGTCGACCAGAACCGCAAGCTGGACCTTCCCAGGTCTCCCGATATCCATCAGCGCATCGAGAGCCGCTCGTATCGTGCGCCCGGTATAGAGAACGTCGTCCACCAGGACTATCGTCATGCCGTCGATGTTGAACTTGATGTCGGTCGACAGCACTTCTGGTGAAAGATGGAGTACGTAATCATCGCGGTAGAAACTGATGTCGAGCCTTCCAAATGGGACATCCACGCCCTCGATCTCGTCGATCTTCCCTACAAGGCGCTTTGCAAGGAGGTCTCCCCTGGTCACGATTCCCACCAGCGCCAGGTTCTCGGCGCCATGGTTCCTCTCGAGAATCTCATGGGCAATTCTCGTGAGAGATCGCTCTATCTCGTCCGCGTCCATGCAGACGGACTTTACCTTGCCTTTGGCGTTCATGCACACTCCTTCCCTGCCGAGCGTGTGCGGACAGACCGCCCAAGAGCCTCCCGTTTCCCCAGCCCCAGCATCGGCTCGTCCCAGCTTTCAGGCTTCCGCGCCTGACGGGTACCGCCCGATGCAGCAGAAGCGTCCAGCCCCAGCATCGGCTCACCTTGCAACCTCGCCTTTGGCCGGAACGCCACCGCAAGCTGCCAGCTCCCGCCGTGGCCGCAGGCCCCGCCATGTTCTTGCCCATCTCCCACAGGGCATGAAAAAAGCCCTGTCAAAAGACAAGGCTTCTGCTCGTGACCATGATTGGATGCTGCGTTTCGGGTTTGCCTTGTCGGTCTCTCTGTACCGCTCTTAAAGGTCTTGGCTTCCAATAGTATAAAGCCACCTCCGACCGTGCGTAACCCCCTTACGGCGAATTGCGAGATGACGATGGGGCCGAGCACGCTCGATTGCGTCTTCGATCAAGGCATGAAGAACATTCAAAAGCGGGAAAGGACCGCATCCCCAACTCAGGTGGGGAAACGGCCCTTTCAAACTGAAAAAGTCAGGATTCATGTTTCAGCGGGTCTATTAAAGGGAGATGGCCCGCTGGCAATTACTACCACTCCCTCTCCATATGCAACCATGCGTTAACGCACTTGGAGGCAGTCTCAGCGTTAACCACGTTTTGCCCTCCAATAGCCAATAAATTATGACCATAATTACAACTAGGTCTTCTTTCTATTTGCGAACTGAAAAACCCTACTGCTTCCGCAGTCCCATGCCTGTTTGACACGAACAGAACGGGGGCACCGAGCATGGATGCGGAGGCGGCATCCGCGAAACTCTCTCCTGCTGCGATGACGTATGTCTCTTCATGATCAGCCTCCACATCATTCAGGCCTTCGTTCAAGCCGGCCCGTGCAATAAGAACGGCAGTCTCGTAGCGGTCCTTGCCGGCAGTTTCCCAGCACCAGTCCCCGTCCGAGCCATCTAGGCTCTGGGGATCGACCAGCGCCGAAACCTCGCCCCGAACGTCATCGGATACCGCAGCGGTCCCTCCGGCGACGAGCACCTCGTCGAAGCCACCGGATTCTAGAGTCGCGGCCAGCTCGCCGGTGATCGACTCGCCGTCGGTCAGCAGGATCGGGTAGTGGCAGTAGTACGAAATGCTGGACAGCGCGAGCGCGTCGGGGAAATCCTCACCCGTTGCGAGAAGCGCCATCTTCTTGCCCGCAGAGCTCTTCCAGCCGGCGAAGCCTGACGGATACTCGGGTCTCTGGTACCCGTTGGGATTCGCCCACCCAGTGGAGGAATTGTCGTGCTCGACGTAGTTGTAAATCGACACCGCCGTGGCATACCTGTCGACGCCGCCAACCCTCTCCACTCTGCAGGATTTGCCAGCAGCATTCCTGACCTCGGCGATCACTTCGTTGCTGACAGCAGACTCGCCGCCTACTACCAGCACCCTCGTGAAGGTGTGGGACTTGATATAGGCCGAGGTATCAGCTGGGAGAGAATCGGGCCTGGTTAGGAGGAGTGGAGCATGAAAGGCGCCAGCGAGCCCGGAGGCGCTCAGGGCATCCGGGAAGTTCTCGTCCGCGCCGGAGACCACAACGGCCACGGTGGAGGAGTCCGGGTTGCCGAACCCAGAGATAATATTGGCGACAGCAATGTTCGTCTTATACCTGTCGCTACCGCTCCTTCGATAGAAACCACCGTCCATTATAGAAGCGGAGAAGTACTCTCTGGTGCTGACAAACTCGACCTCCGAATTTCCCCAAAGCCTCGCGGAAACTTCTGACTCGCTGATAGACTCCGGGTACCAAAGTGTTATACACACCCCGTCGGACGTGCCGCCGGTTATTGACGCCAGCTTCCCGCCAATCTGCGACTCAAGCTTCAGGCAGAAGGTGTCCGGAATCCCCGGCTTTACCTTAACGGTAGCGAATTGGCTGGAGTATAATTTATCGTTCTCATCTACAGCGTAGTATGTTCTCGATGCTACCTCTTCGTCGTACCCAGGGTCTATGAACCTGTAGTAGTCAGAGGTTCTCTCGTAGTCATGTGGGACGTTCGCGGGGTCAGTCCCGTCTGAGTACGGGGGCAGGGCCGAAGCGCCCGCGGGGGCGAGGAGCAAGATGACGATTGCGAGCATCGCAAGAAAGGCTGCCAGGACGGGTGTGTGGACACCGGCCACCGCAGACACCCTGCAATCTTCATGGGGAGATTCAAACTCCCCTTCATGCAGGCGGTAATGTGAAGCATTAATTGTGTTCATTCTAACACCTCTCAGGTTTACGGCCGAGATGGCAGCTTGTGCCGCATCGGCCAAGAAACACCACGTTGGGCTGAATCTTTTACTTTACAGGCAGTTCCTGCGTCGACGCGACCGGCACGGTGACTACGCCGCTTTGTTGGCGGTCTCCCCATGCCCCCAGGATTTTTTCGACCGAGCTCGTCGATATGGCTGAGGTCCCACCCAAAACGTCGAACTCTCTAATCACCCCTGCGTAGTCGCCGACGAAGTCATAGGCTGGTCCATCGGTCTGGTCATTCCCTGAAATCAGCACTATCGGATTCCTCATCGCAGAGGCCGAAGCAGCGTCGGCATACCCCGTCCCGACGGTGAACGATACGGCTTCTGGAGACATCCCTTCCAGAATGTCGAATCTAGACACCAAAACCGAGGTCTCGTACCTGGTAGCACCAGCAGCCTGCCAGCACCAGTCGACACCGGAATCCCGCGAGGAGATGTCGGCGGGGTCGACATACTCAGCAGCCACCGTGCGAACCGAGGGGGCTACGGCAGCGTCGCCGCCGACCACCAGCACCTCATCAAAGTTCCCATTGGCAAGCGCCACCAAAACGCTGTCGGACAAGGAAGTTCCATCGGTCAGGAAAACGGGGCAGTGGCCGAACGAAGACAGGCTCGAGACGGAGAGGGCGTCCGGGAAGTTGACTCCAGAAACGATTATCGCCATCTTCTTGCCCTCGGAGCTCTTCCATCCGGAGAAGTCGGAAGTGTAAAGCGAGGTCCTGTAACCGTCGGGATTGTACCACCCGGAGCTGGAGGAATCGTTGTTAACATAGTTGTAAACGGCGACCGCAGTGTCGTATCTAGTGCTTCCGGATATCCTCGTCACCCTTGATTTCCCACCGACCAAACTAGCTATCTGACTCGACGTTTTCGCGCTAACGGCACCCGTGCCGCCAACAATCAACACCCTCTTTACACCAAGCTCAGTCAGCAAGTCAGACGCAGTCGTAGAAAGGGATGACGGCGAAGTGAGGATGACAGGTGCATCGTATGCTCCCGCGAGTCCAGCGGCGCAAATTGCGTCTGAAAAATTCTTGTCGTCCCCGGATATCACAACGGCAACGTCCGAAGAGGTGAACGAGTGGCTCACCACGGCCTTATTAGTATCATAGCGGGTCGATCCAGCGAGCCGGTGATAGTCAATTGTGACAGCTAGCCCGGCGTTCAGCAGACCGTCGCCAAATTGCGGATCGTGGCCACTGGCACCAAGGTCCTTTGCTGACGACCTAAGGATGGCCTCCACCTCCGCAGGGGTTATGCTCCCATATTTTTCATACAAGAGGGCCGCAG
>JBMNUL010000004.1:0-46261 GCA_050946255.1 Coriobacteriales bacterium
CCGGCAACGTTCTGCACACTGGAGACTTCAAGCTCGATCAGACTCCAATCGATGGTGTGCGAACGGATTTTGCCGCCTTGTCGAGATTTGCGGAGGAGGGAATCGACCTATTGATGTCCGACTCCACCAACGCGAACGTGCCAGAGTTCACGAAGTCCGAGGCGGAGGTCGGCAAGGTCCTTTCCGAGATCATCGAGAACGCCAAGAGACGTGTTGTCGTTGCCTCCTTTGCAAGCCATATTCATCGTATCCAGCAGATTTGCGATGCCACCGTTCATGCCGGCCGAAAGGTTGCGGTCACTGGACGCTCGATGCTGACGAACACCAGAATCGCCCGCGAGCTCGGATATCTGCAAATCGACGATTCCGACATCGTGGACGCCTATATGGTCAAGGATGTGCCGCGAGACAAGCTGGTGGTGCTCTGCACCGGAAGCCAGGGCGAGCCTTTGTCGGCACTTACCCGCATTGCAAATGGCGAGCATCGCACAATCGACATCGAGCCCGGCGACACGGTGATCATCTCCGCCTCGCCGGTTCCTGGAAACGAGAAGGCTGTCAATCGCGTGAAGAACGCTCTGGCCAAGGTCGGGGTGGACTTCTACGACAAGAGCCGCGCCCGTGTTCACGTTTCCGGGCACGCAGCCATGGAGGAGCTCAAGATCGTCATGAGCATCTGCAGGCCGCGCAACTTCATGCCGATTCACGGCGAGGCCCAGCATCTGCAGGCCCATGCCAAGCTTGCCGAGGCGGTTGGAATTCCCAAGAGCAACATCTTCATCTTGGAGAACGGCAACACCTTGGAGCTGCTGGATGGGAAGGCCGAACTCGGCGAATCGGTTGACAGCGGCGTGGTATTCGTAGAGGGACTTTCTGTCGGGGATGTTTCGACGCTGGTTCTAAAGGACCGCAAGACGCTTGCCAACGAGGGAGTTGCCACCGTCGTGATCATGATCAGCAAACGCGATGGAAGGCCTCTGGGAGACGTCGAGGTCATCATGAGGGGAGTTAGCGGCGGCGATGATGCCGGGCTTCTTGATGACGCAACTGCAACGGTGCAGGATACGATCTCGAAGCTGTCGCACGATTATCGCCTCGACCCGAGGTCGCTGCGCCGCGAGGTTTACGACTCGCTTTCGAAGTTCCTCTGGAATAGATGCCGCAGGCGCCCGATGATCATCCCGATCATCATGGAAGTCTAAGCTCTAGCAGGTTTTGGTCCCGACGTTTATTCTGACTCGTACAGGTGGGGCTTCCAATAAGCTTTAAAGTAAACAGATTTTGGCCCCGACATCGTCTGATGCCGGGGCCTTTGATATGCGGGGCAGAAATATTTAACTGACAAGGAGCTGACAACTCCGCCGTCATTCCGACTTCTTCTCAACCACGGGGACCCAAGCATAGGACAGATAGGAGTCCGAGGTAGGATCGCCTTTGGTGAAGCTCTCTATTTCATAGACATCCCAGCGGCGCTCATAGTGCTTGCTGTTGGGGAAGTACTCGCCGTAGACCTTTGCGAACACGTTCTGGATCGATCCGGGCATCGGTCCTTTGCCCTCGAACACAATCCATTTGGCTGCGGGTACCTCGACCACCCCGAACCCCTCGGGGCATGGCTTGGTGGTCGCTGCTGCAATCCAGTAATCAAACCCAAGGTAGTCTGAGCCGTTGAAGTCCTTCTCGCCGAAAACCCCGACCACGCTTTCTGGGATGCAGTCAGACAGCGCTTCCAGCTGGTCGAACGTCTCCTTGGGAAGCTTGTCCCAGAATCCTGGGATCGTGCCAGCACCCACACCGTCGACGAGTGCGGTGGAAGTTGCCGGGACATAGTATTTGAGCCCCACGAAGCGGATAGCGTCACGTTCCTCGATGTGATATCTCATGGTTCCTCCAACTCGGTCAGGGAATGCAGTTTGATGATACTGCAGAACCATTGGTCGCTGGCTATTCAGATGAATCATGGGAGATTGGCTGGAAAACGATTTTCAGGCCCAGGGCTTTGGCTACTTTCTCTATTGTCTGGAAAGAGGGGTTGCCAGATTTGCTCAGGCGAGCACGAATTCGTTGACGCCGAGCATTATTCCCACGCCGAACAGCAGGATTCCGAAGGCGATCCTCAGTGATTTCTCATGCACGTGCTTGAGAAGTGCAGTTCCTAAGAAGGAGCCCGGAATGCTCCCGATGATCAGCATCAAACCGCGGAGGTAGTCGATGTTTCCGAACAGCCCATGGGTTATCACTCCGGGAATGCAAAGAACACAGAGCGCCATGAGGGAGAGGCCGGAAGCATCCTTGAAGGAGAATCCGAACATCCACATGAGCATCGGCACGATCAGAAAACCGCCGCCAACTCCGATGAACCCCGAGAGGAAACCGGCAATTGCGCCGACGGCAAGCATCTTTGCCAGGCTCTTGCCGTCGATCTTGAAGTTCATGGAATCTGTGAACATGTTCTTCTCGGCTGCGATGGTCGCTTCCCTTGTGTTCTTGGATGTGGCTCCAGATTCCCCTGGATTCCCGGCTGCAACTGGCTTCTCGAGCTTCAGCGCCTTCCTGATCATATTGGCGCCGGTGTAGGCAATCACCACTGCAGCGGCAATCATGGCCGCCATACCCCCGGCCTGTTCGGAAGCCCATGACCCGATTGGGGAGAAGATCACTCCACCAAGTCCCACGCACAGCCCGATTTTCACATTGAGAGATTTGGAGCGCAGCCTCCCGATGACTCCAGAAATGGACGTGGGGAGGATGACGAACAGCGAGGTTCCGGTAGCCACCAGACCGGGAACGCCGAACCCAAGTCTCATCAGCGGAATGACGATGACGCCTCCGCCGATTCCCAGCAATCCGGATAGGATGCCGACGATGACACCGCACAACGCAGCGATTATCAATGTCTCGGCCAATGTATCCCCGCCTGCGCTTCGATCACGATTGATTTCACATCCGAGAACAAAGATACATTAGCGTGCCATTCCCGCGAGTGCAGTATTGGTCGGCGGTTCTAGGTTTCGTGCAGGTTAGCGGTAGCGCGTGAGCAAGAGGTAGTCTGCGGGTTCGAGGTTTCTCGAGGGAGTTGGGCAGCTTGCGGTTCGAGGTTTCGAGCGGGCCCGAGCCTGCCACCCTCGTTGCTATTTCCATTTACGGATGTTTATAAATTTCGGCTCACTTAGCAGGGCTATTAAACGTCTGCGAAAAACTGTCAGTCATCTGCGGCAATCCCAAATTTAGGGGCGCGGGAATAACAACGACATATGTTAGTCTCGAAACATCAGAAATTTTCTTAGGAGATATATGCAGGAAAAAGTTGAATATTCGGGGTACAGATGGGTGATTCTCTTTCTGTTCGCCGCCGTGAGCTTCATGGTCTCCTTCTGCCAGTTCCAACCGGCATATTTTGCGGAAGACATAATGTCGGACTTCTCAATTGGAACTACCGAGTTTTCGCTAATAACGTCTGCCCCAATGATCGTGGGTATTTTCCTCGCGCTGTTCGGGGGAGCGATTTCCGATCGCTTTGGAATAAAGAAAATCGTCCTCATCGGGCTCATCATCTCGGCGGCTGGTGCTTTGTGGCGCTACTGGTGCGGGAACTTCATCACGCTGTTCCTTGCCATGGCGCTCACGGGAACCGGGGCGACCTTCGTCACTGCCAACGTTTCCAAGATGGCGATCGCCTGGTTCAAGCCAAAGGAGATCAGCATCGCCGTCGCCATTTCCCTTTCTCTTGGAATGATGGGCATCGCGGTGGCCCAGGCAACAACCGGGGCGATGTTTTCCGACTATAGCAGCGCGTTCCTCGTTGGAGGAATCGCCATGGCCGTGCTCATGGTGTTGTGGGCGATTTTCGGCAGGGATCGAGCTATAAGCCCTCAAGAGGGAGAGGTCGAAACTGTCTCAATCAAGAAATCGTTGAAGAAGGTCGTGCGCATCCGCAACCTCTGGTTTGCTGGAATCGCGACGCTCCTGTTCAATGGCTTCAATGTATGTCTCAGCTCTTTCCTCACCACGGGGCTGATCAGCGTATGGGGCGTGGA
Organism: Coriobacteriales bacterium; assembly: GCA_050946255.1. GTDB lineage: Bacteria > Actinomycetota > Coriobacteriia > Coriobacteriales > CADBOM01 > JBMNUL01. The sequence goes on from JBMNUL010000004.1 coordinate 4,038, forward strand.
TTCCGAAATTGCCGGCCTGCTTGCGTCTTTCACCACGTGGGGATCTGTCATCGGTGCGACGTTCCTGCCCACTGTAATCATCAGGTTCCGACATGCAAAGGTAATTTACTCACTCGCCCCATTCCTAGCGGCAGTATTTGTCTTTGCCGGATGGAGCATCAATGTCCTGCCGGTTCGCAGTGTGCTCTTTTTGCTAGCTGGAATTCTCTACGGCTGCATCAATCCGTTGGCCATGCTTTATCCCTCGACTCTGCCCGAGGTCTCATCTGAGATTTCCGGTACTGCAGGTGGTTTCATCACAATGCTCATGATGGCCGGTTCTGTGATCGTGCCGTCGTTCATCGTCACTCCGATTGCAGGCTCAAATTACATGCTGCTCGTGGCGGTGGACTGCATCGTATTGGCGTTTGCTTCCGTAATGTTCCTCCTGCTGCCGAGCCTCTCGATTGCCGGCAATAAGAAGAGATAGGAGTGTCGTTGGGTGGGGGATGCGCACTAGCATGACGCGGGCTGTGAAAAGAGAGATGCCGGAATGGTATCGCTGGGTGATGATGACAATGTTCTGCATCATCAGCTTCTTGGTAGCCATGTGCCAGTTCCAGCCGTCTTTTTTCGCGCGCGACATCATGGCCGCCTTCGGGGTCAACACGCAGGGTTATTCCTGGATGACCGCCTTTCCAATGATCACCGGCATCATCATTGCTCTTGCCCTTGGATCTCTAACCGACAAGTTCGGAATGCGCAATACGATGCTGGTCTCCCTGATCGTCACTTCTGTTGGAGCCATCGCCAGGGCATACTGCACCAGCTACATCGTGCTCCTGCTGATGTCCTCGCTCTTGGGAATCGTCGCAACTTTCGTCACCGTCAACATGGCCAAGCTCGCAATGCTGTGGTTTCCTCCCAGGCAGATTGGACTTGCGGTTGGGATCATGTCGGCTGCAGGCTCCGCCGGCATGGCCGTTGCGCAGGCTGTGACCGGAATCATGTTCTCTGATTTTCGATCTGCGTTTTTCTGGGGAGGGATCTCCCTTGCCATAGCCACAGTCCTCTGGGTGATTCTCGGGAGGGACAAGACGAGCTCGGCCGTTCCCGCCGTGGCGGATTCGGGTTTGGAAACCGTTGCTGGTAGTGGAAATTCTGGCAAGCCTGCGGAAAAGGCAACTTCCAAATCTTCTGGCAGGGGAGGGTTTGCGAGTGCCATGAAGTGCAAGGGAGTCTGGATCGCCGGTGTTGGAGCAGCCCTTTATGCCGGGTTCAACATCACGGCTGGAAGCCTCCTCACCACTGCTCTCATAGTAAATTGGGCGACGGATGCGGTTCAGGCTGGAATCGTGACATCGCTCTTCACTTGCGGGGTGATAGTTGGTGCGATTGTAATGCCCCCGTTCGTTTCCTCGAAACCCTACGCCAAGGTTCTCAGCATCTCCCTTCCGATACTGGCCATGGGCCTTTTCATCATCGGCTGGAACATCAATGTGCTTGCGGCGAGATGCGTGCTGTTCCCGATTGCCGGCATCTTCTTCGGAGGTATCAGCCCGATTTTCTTCTCGTACCCTTCGGTATTGCCGGAAATCAACAATGAGAACTCTGGGGCCGCAGGCGGGATCATCACAACTCTGATGACCGTTGGGGCTACTTGCTTTCCAACGCTGGTGATCACCCCGATTGCCGGCAGCGATTACAACCTTCTCATCTGCCTGGGGTGTCTGTGTGGATTGCTGGCGGCAATCCCCTTCGCGCTCCTTCCCAGCACCTATAGAGGTGCTAAGACTCAGGGAAGAGAGGCAGTCGAGTTGGATCGGGGAGAAAAGTAACAGTCGCACTGTCCGGGGGGTATCGCGTCATATCCATTCCTGCGGTATCCAGTTCAAGGGCAGGCGAATTGGAATACTAGACGAATTGAAAAACTAGAAACAAGTTGGAGGATTAAATAGTGACGGCAGAGGTATCGATAGCAAGACCGCAACCGACAAACTACAAATGGGTAATGCTGATCATGTATGCCCTTTTAAATTTCCTGATCTGCTTCTGCCAGTTCCAGCCCTCGTTCTTCGCGCAGGATTTGATGAATGACTTCAAACTGACGCAATCGGGGTTCTCGTGGATTACCTCCATTCCGATGCTGGTGGGACTTTTCCTGTCGGCTGTCTGCGGTGGACTCGCCGATAAGTTCGGGATTCGACGCACTCTCCTGCTAGGTCTGATAGTCTCGTCCTTGGCAATGGTGTCACGTGCCTTCTGCTCAGTTTACGTGCTCCTGCTCATCTCGTGTGCGCTGCTTGGAATCGCAGCATCTTTCCTGTCTGCCACCATGGCCAAGATGTGCATGCTCTGGTTCCCACAGCGTCAGATTGGACTTGCAATCGGAGTGATAAACGCCACCGGGTCGGGCGGCATCGCAGCCGCTCAGGCTCTCAACGGTGTTATTTTCCCCGACTATCATGCCGCATTTCTCGGTGGAGGGGCTGCTTTGGCTGTCGCCACCGTGCTCTGGGCGATTCTGGGTAGGGACAGAGCCTCGATTTCCGATATCACCGAGCTCGAAGACGAGCCTCAGAAAAAGAAGAAGGCAGATTACAAGAAAGTCTTGAAGAACAAGGGGATTTGGGAAGCTGGACTCGCCGGCGCCTTGTACAACGGCTTCAACGTAACAGTCAGCGGCCTTCTGATCACGGCCCTCGTCTCGTTCTGGGGTGTGGATCCCGTTCAGGCCGGAGTCGTCTCATCCTGCTTCACCATCGGAATGGTGTTCGGTTCGATTCTTCTCCCCACGTTCATCCCAAGGTTCTCCAGCGCCAAGGTCATGTGCATCTTGGTGCCGCTCATCTCGATGGCATGTGTGTTCTCCGGATGGAACATCGACGACAATCTTGTGCGCTGCGTTCTGTTCGTAATCGGAGGAATGTTCTTTGGAGGACAGATGCCGATATATGTGTCCTTCCCCTCGATACTTCCAGGCATTGGAAACGAGAACTCCGGATCTGCTGGCGGTCTCATGATGTCGATCATGATGATCGGGTCGGTCTGCATTCCATCGTTGATCATCACCCCGATTTCGGGTTCCGACTACAACCTCATGATGATTCTGGTTTGCATCGTCGGTGCTCTGGAGGCGATTCCGTTCGCGCTCCTTCCGAGCATCTATGCTGGCAAGAAGGAGAAGAAGTAGGAGCTTCCAAGGTTTAGGCAGACCTGACACGGCGGGTCTCGTTAGCCTCGACACTTCTCATTGCGACTGCCGATACCCTGAAAAAACCACGGCCCGGAAGTGGCGTTTCAACTTCTTCCGGGCTGTTTTATTAGCGGGGTTTCGTTAGTGAGGTCTTGCAAATGCCGAGACCCGAGACCTACTTCTCCAGTGCCTTGGCAAGCTCGTCCACGAGGCTGTCGAAGAACTTCAGAGCTTCATTGACCGGCTCTGGCGTCGACATGTCGACGCCAGCTCCCTTCAGCAGTTCGATCGGGGTCTTGGAGCTTCCTCCCTTGAGGAAGTCAAGGTATCTCCTCACTGCCGGCTCTCCCTCTTCCAATATCTGCCTCGACAGTGCAATGGCTGCAGAGAAACCGGTTGCATACTGGTAGACGTAGTACTCGTAGTAGAAATGGGGGATTCTGGCCCACTCGAGGGCGATGCTGTCGTCTACCTCGATCTCGTCGCCATAGTACTCGCGGTTGAGCTCGGCATATTTCTCGCATAGCGCATCTGCGGTGATTCCCTCGCCGCGCGCGGCCATCTCGTTCACGGCAAGCTCGAATTCGGCGAACATCGTCTGCCTGTACACGGTTCCCCTGAACTCCTCGAGGAAATGGTTGACGAGGAAGGCGTGCTCTTTGGGATCAGTTGCCTTGTCGAGCAGGTAGTTCATCAAGAGCGATTCGTTGCACGTGGATGCCACCTCTGCGACAAAGATCACATAGTCGGCATAGCAGGGAGGCTGGTTCTGGCAGGAGAGATATGTATGGATCGAATGCCCCATCTCGTGCACGAGCGTGAACACGTCGTCGAGTTCCCCCTGGAAGTTCATGAGAATGTAGGGGTGCATGCCGTATCCGCCGGCAGAATAGGCGCCGCTTCTCTTTCCGGGGTTCTCGTAGACGTCGATCCATCTGTTCTCAAGGCCCTCGCGCACCATCGAGAGGTAGTCTTCCCCCATTGGCTCGAGCGCTTTCAAGATGATGTCGCAGGCCTGCTCGTAGGTGAACTTCATCTCCACGTTTTCCACGATCGGCACATAGAGGTCGTAGTAGCGAAGGTCATCGAGCCCCAGGGTTTTCTTCCTGAGCGATATGTACTTGTGCATTGCGGGCAGGTTGTCGTGAACGGCATCGATCAGGTTGGTGTAGACGCTAGGCGGAATCTCGTTTCCGTCGAGCGCGTACTCGAGGCTGGAATTGTACTTTCTGGCATCGGAGTAGAACTTGAGCTGCTTGACCTGAGCATTCAGAGTGGCTGCACATGTGTTCTTGAACTGGCCGTAGGTCTTGTACAGCGAGTCGTAGGCGGACTTGCGGAGGACGCGGTCGGGCGAGGTCATCAGGGGGATGTAGCTCCCGTGGGTCACCGGATGGGATTCTCCATTGGAATCTATCGCGTCGTCGAATTTCAGGTCGGCGTCGTTTAGGAGGGAGAAGATGTTCTCCGGCTGAGATGCCATCTCCTGTGCGCTTGCGAGGAGCGCTTCCTCGGCGGGGGAGAGAACATGCTTCCTCATGCGGAATATCCTGTTCAGCAGCACCCTGTAATGCTCGAGCTCGGGGCACTTTTCATACATCTGCTCGACCTCTTCCTCGGTCAGAGTCAGGAGCTCAGAGTTTGACCACGAGGTTGCGCGAGATATCTGCGTTATCAGCAGCATGACCCTGCTGCTGTAGTCCTGATACTTGGACTCGCGGGTGTCCTCATCGGATTTGCGCATTGCATAGTTGGCGAGCTTGCCCAGCTCGATTCCCGCATTTTCTGAAACGCGGAGGTAGCCGAGAAGGTCTTGCGGCGACTTCGAGATCTTCCCCTTGAAGGCCTCGAGTTCGTCTGGGTAGGCACTCGCGCTCTTCAGTGCCGAAAGGAAGTCCTCGTCTGTTGGGAAAATCGCCTCTAGGTCCCAGCGGTATTTCAGGTCTATCTGGTCCCTGCTCTCTATTTGCATCTGCAGCTCCTAATCTTTGAGGAATCTGAATTCTATGAAATCGCATATCTCGCCGACGTCTTCGAAGTCGAAGCAGGGAATCTGCTTCATGCCGGCCTCGCCCCGCATGTCTGGCATGTCCGTGACGACGGCCACGGTGTCATCAGAGGAGAGGACGTCTGGGTCGAGAGCGGCATCCTCGTCCTTGGGGTTCCCACTGCGGAACAGCTCAAAACTCGGTGCGCCGCCGTGGCGATATCCCTCGACGACGACGATGTCGACGTCGGTCATCTCCTGAACGATTTGCGAGAACTCGAGCTCGTGGTCGAGCTTGCGGTAGGACGCGATCTTGTCTGGAGATGCCACAACGGTATGGACGCTGCCGGCCTGGGTGTGCCGCCAGGAGTCCTTTCCCGGCACGTCGATGTCGAATTTCTTGTGGCCGTGGTGCTTGATCGACCCCACCCTGTATCCGCGCGCGGTAAGCTCTGCGATCACCTTGACGGTCAGGACCGTCTTGCCCGAACCGCTCTTGCCTATGAAGGCCACTGCGGGAGCCGGTGCGGGCGTCGAGTTCGCGCCGTTGTTAGAGCTTGTCCCATTGTCTGGTGAGGACGCCGGGCCCGAGGAGCCTGCTGGGGTTTCATTCTGGTCCAGATCTTGCGACATTGGATTCTCCTATTTGCGAAACTTGACTTCAAACAACGATTATACCTAGCTGAAAATTTTCAAGTTTCCACTCATGAAATCCTCACGAAATTATTTTTGGTTTTTAAGGTTCATTTCAGGGTTCCTCAATATTCTAATAACTGTCGGAAGGCAAGAGGGACGAACGGAATCCCACAGGAAGCCGAGAGAACCGAGGGCCTGAAGACAGAAACAAGTTGAAAATCGAATAGATATTCCAGCCGGCGGATGTCCCACATACCCCAACTTTTCATCCGTCCCGGCTTTGATACCGAATCGGTTGGCCCCCCACCCCTACTAATTTCCAACCGGTTCACGTCTGGGAACTAAACCCCCACACTCCAACAGATCCCAGGCGAGCGTATTTCCCTTTCTTGCAGCACGTATGGCGCACTCGGATTGCTTATCCGGATGCGCCATACGTGTATTTAGGGCCATATATGGGCGAACTTGCCGAGTGGACCTGAATATTGCTCCATCAGTCTGTTATATTATTGCTTTACTGTACTAAAGTAAGATTTGCAGGTTGTGGGGCCTGCGAAAATGCAAGGAAGGATCTCAACATGAAAAAGAAGGCAACGTTTATCGTCGCTCTCGCATGCGCTCTTTGTCTGGGCATGTTCGTGCTCTCCGGGTGCTCTTCTAGCGGCTCTGATAGCGGATCAACCGATTCCTCTAGTTCCACCGAATCATCTAACGCCGGAACTCTCTCCGACGGAATCTTCAGGGTTGGATTCGACCAGGATTTCCCTCCATATGGATATGTGGATGAGGAGACTGGAGAATACACCGGCTTCGACCTCGACCTTGCCGCCGAGGTCTGCAACCGCAATGGCTGGACCATCAAGTACGTGCCGATCAACTGGGATTCCAAGGATCTCGAGCTCGAGTCCGGCACCATCGACTGCATTTGGAATGGGTTCACGATCGAGGGCCGCGAGGACGGTTACACTTTCACCGACCCTTACATGGACAACAGCCAGGTGATCGTCACCCGCACCGACAGCGGAATCAACAGCCTCTCCGACCTTTCTGGCAAGACCGTTGAGGTCCAGGCGGATTCTGCAGCTGCGGCGCTACTTTCTGAGGATGGAGATCAGGCCGAGCTTGCCTCGACCTTCGGCAGCATCCAGACGATAGGTGAGTACAACACCGCATTCATGGACCTCGAGAGCGGTGCGTGCGATGCAATCGCCATCGATCTCCCTGTTGCAAAGTTCAACACCCAGGACAAGACCGACACCTTCAAGATCCTCGATGAGCAGCTTTCCAGCGAGCACTATGGTGTTGGATTCAAGAAGGGAAACACCGAGCTTCGCGATAAGGTTCAGGACACTCTCATCGAAATGGTCAACGACGGCACCGTCGAGACCATCTGCGAGAAATACGCCGATCAGGGCATCAGCTACGATCAGTGGATTTTGGGCAAGTAGGTTTGACAATACATGAAACTCTGCAGCTCGGGCCGGAAGACCTGCCCGGGCTGCTCTCCTGTTGGGGATGAGAACACTGGCATTGAGATGCCATGGGCAGAAGTGCCATGCGGCGAAGCGCCATCAGCGATGTTCGATGTGTCGATGCTCCTTCACCGATGCGCCATGCGTCGATGTGCTATGTGGAAATGTCCACAATTGGAAAGTTACCGCGCCGGTCTTGTGGTTTTGTTGCCCATGACCTCTGCGCGGTCGCGTTCTGTTAGTTGCCCGTTCAATGACTGGCAAGGAGTTGCGCGGCACGAGTATCGAAAGGGCATGAAGTGGATTTCGGTTTGATGATGGGGATGCTCGGCGAAGGCTTCGTCGTCACCCTCGAAATTTTCTTCCTGACGCTTCTCGGGTCCCTTCCCCTGGGGTTGCTGATAATGTTCCTGCGGAGGAACAAACTCGGTTTCAACGTGGGGAAAACCAGGATACGACCGATATCTCTTATCACGCAGTTCTACATCTCTGTCATGAGGGGAACACCTCTCATGCTCCAGCTGTTCGTTGTCTACTTCGCACCGTACTTCATCTTCGGGCAGCCGCTCTCGGATGGCTGGAGGTTCTCCGCGACCATCGTCGCATTCATCCTAAACTACGCTGCCTACTTCGCTGAAATCTACCGAAGCGGGTACGAGAGCATTCCCCGTGGGCAGTTCGAGGCCGCAGATGTGCTCGGCTACAGCAGGTGGCAAGCTTTCAGGAAGATCATCCTTCCTCAGGTGATCAAGCGCATCCTCCCCCCGATGACAAACGAGATCATCACCCTGGTCAAGGACACTTCACTGGCATTTGCAATTGGATGTGCCGAGATGTTCACGGTGGCGAAGTCCATAGTTGCCTCCACCAGGTTGATGTGGGCGTTCGTTGCCGCCGCCGCCCTCTACTACGTGTTCAACCTGCTGCTCACGTTCATCCTCAATCGTGCCGAGAAGAAGCTGGCCTACTACCATGACTGATAACGCCGAACAACGAGTGACAACCGAGGAGCCCGGAATGGCCGTTGTGACACTTGAGAACATTCACAAGAGCTTCAACGACAATGAGGTGCTGAAGGGCATCTCCCTTTCAGTCGAGCAGGGCGAGGTGGTTGGGATCATCGGTGCTTCCGGTGGGGGAAAGTCCACGCTCCTGCGCTGCGCCACGCTCCTGGAGACCTTCGAGCATGGCAAGCTCTGCTACGGCGACCTCGTCGTGGCTGATGAAGGGGAGGCTGGTCACACGGTCTATGGCAGCAAGCACGTCATCCGCCAGGCCAAGACCAGGTTCGGGCTGGTGTTTCAGAACTTCAACCTCTTCCCACACTACACGGTGCTGAAGAACATCACCGACCCCGCTCTGAGCGTGCAGAAGCGCGATGAGGAGGAGGTCATGTCCCAAGCTCGTGACCTGATCGACAAGATGGGACTCAACGGCAAGGAGGATATGGTTCCCTGTGAGCTTTCAGGTGGCCAGCAACAGCGCGTCGCCATCGCCAGGGCTCTCTGCATGAACCCCGACGTCCTGTTCTTCGACGAGCCCACAAGCGCTCTCGACCCGCTGCTCACGCAGGAAGTCCTCAAGGTCATCAGGGCATTGGCGGAAGACAACATGACGATGGTGATCGTCACCCATGAGATGGCTTTCGCCCGCGATGTTGCGGACAGGGTCGTGTTCATGGCCGACGGGGTGATCGTGGAGGAGGGTCCTGCCAAAGAGGTCATCGAGCATCCAAAGAACGACCTCACCAGGGCGTTTCTCAACAAGACCGATTTATAGAAGCCAAATGGCGGTGCAATTGGCGATGACAATTCAAAAATTAGGCGAAACTCGCAAAGTAGGGTATATGGGCTGGTAGGCCGAGGCAAAACGATGGGTACCCGCGTGCGAAACGATTTGCAGCGGAAAGGTAAAGGAGTAGGGGATGGATAAGTTCTTCAAGATTTCCGAGCGCGGGAGCAGCGTGGGGAATGAGATTGTCTGCGGTTTGACGACGTTCCTCGCGATGGCCTACATCATCGCCGTGAACCCTGCCATGATGGTGGATGCCGGCATGCCCTTCGAGGCTGCGCTGACGTCCACGTGCTTCGGTGCCGCGATCATGACGCTTGCGATGGGGCTCATAACCAACCGTCCCGTGGCGTTGGCTTCTGGAATGGGAATCAACTCCATCGTGGCATACACGCTCTGCGGCACTGAGCTTGGAGTCGACTGGCGCGTTGCAATGGCCGTCGTGTTCCTCGAAGGCGCCGTGATCTTGGTATTGGTGCTGGTAGGCCTCCGAAAGGCCATCATGGATGCGATACCTGCCAGCATCAGGCATTCCATCGGAATCGGAATCGGAATATTCATCGCCTTTCTCGGATTGAAAAACGGTGGGATCATCACCGGCAACGAAGATACCTTGCTTTCAATGGGTGACTTCACGAGTCCGGCTGTCATCGTATCTCTGATTTCGATAATCCTTGCAATTGTGCTCCAGGCGCTGGAGGTCAAGGGCGCGATGATCATCTCGATTATTGTCGCCGTCATCGTGGGAATCCCCCTTGGGGTGACCGTCATTCCCACAACTTGGAATTTCGGTCTCGATTTCTCGGCCTTCGCCGCACCGTTCCAGACTGATCCAAGCACCGGGACTCTGGCAATAATCGAGTTGTTCACCCAGCCTATTCTCCTTATGTATGCGTTCTCGCTCTTGATGAGCGACTTCTTCGACACGATGGGAACGGTCGAGGCCATTGGGTCGGCTGCAGACTTCGTTGATAAGGACGGCAACGTCGAGAACGTTCAGTCCATCCTCACCGTCGACTCTGCTGCGGCAATGGTTGGAGGTTTTGTTGGCGCCAGCTCGATCACAACCTATGCAGAGTCGACCGCTGGTGCTGCAGCCGGTGCGCGAACCGGACTTTCCAACGTCGTGATCGCCATCATGTTCATCATCTTCTCGTTCTTCTCCCCGGTGATAGGCATGGTCAGCAACTCTGCAACTTGCGGCGCCCTGGTTGTGGTCGGCTATCTCATGATGAAGGACGTCGTGAACATCGACTGGACCAAGATCGAGACCGCGTTCCCGGCGTTCTTGACCATCGCTGCAATTCCGTTTACCGCATCCATCACCAACGGAATCGGGCTTGGATTCATCTCCTACTGCATCATCATGATCGCCAAGGGCAAGGCACGCGAGGTCAAGCCTCTGATGTGGGTCTCAGCTGCTGCTTTTCTCGTGATGTTCATATTGCTGTGATCTTTTTATTGTTGTGAATTTTTTCTACATATGGCATTGCCAGCGAAAGTTGTTCTCGAGACGTAATAAAATTGAGCAAATAGCTTCTTTTGTGGAATCTATTTTTCAAGGTAGGTCTCATGCATCCTGGCTCCGTGCATTTGGGATGCCAATTTCGTAGAAAGGTCAATGCCGTGGGAATCGTCGACGATGTTTCATCTGCAGCCAGCAAGGGAATTGGATACGTTAGCAGGGGTGGCAGGAAAGCCCAGCTCAAGTTGGAGATCAACGACCTTATCAGGCGCAGGGAAGAGGTTGCCTCGCAGCTTGGAGCGAGCCTCTATCCAGTGTTGAGAAACTATCCCGAGCTGATTTCGGGAAGGGAGCAGATGCTCAACGCAATTGCCAGCATCGACGCCCAGATCAACGGCATGCAGGCAGAGATTGCCCAAATCGAGTCCATGCAGAATTCGAATCAGAGGATTTGCCCGCACTGCGGAGCCGTTGTTGGCACAACCGACGTGTTCTGCTTCAACTGTGGCAACCGTCTTACCCAGCAAAATCAGGCACCTGCGCAGCAGGGAACATATCAGGGTCCGGGCCAGATGCCCAACAACCCTCAGCAGGCTGGCTACGTGAACGGGCAGCCGGCCCAAAATGGTTCTCAGCAGTCCGGCAATCCCAACATGCAACAGGCTCCCAACTACTCGCAGCAGGCTGGGAACCCTGTTTCCCAGCAGCAGGCCAATGCCGGTGCTCCATATGGGGCTCAGCAGGCTGCCAGTTCCCAGGCACAGGAGGCTTCAGCCCATCCGCAGCAGGCTGTTGATGCGTCATCTCAACAGGTCCCGTCCAACTCGCAGGAGACCGGCTCCTCTTCTGCTCAGCAAGCCGATATCCCAGCAGCCCAGCAGGTTGTCAGCGCAATGCCCGATGAAAAACCAGCCGATGAGCCAGTATCTCAACAGACAGTCAACGTAACGCCCGATGAAAACCCGGCTGACTTGGCATCTGATGATACTGCGCTCGCAGATGCGGATTCCATTGATTCTGAGACTCCAGAGGAAAGCCCTGTCGACTCGTCAGCTCCCGCGGTTGAATCCGACGGCGAGAATTCTGAGACGGAAACTGATGCCTCCGGCACTTCAACCATTTAGGGCTTGCAGGCAATATTGCCGTTAAAAGGTCTTGAGACTGTAGATTATTACCTGTCGAATTGCATAGAGTCCGCTTTGCCTGCTTTTGCAATCTCAGCTTCAATTCTTGGTTACAATTAGGGCTGCTTGTTTGGGACAATACGGCGCATGCTTATCGCACTTGTTGCAGTTGGGCCGATGGCTGCATGCGCGTAAATTGATAATTCGTGATTCCCAATGGGAGCTTCAAGTGCCCCAAGTGCGGGGCCGGGGAAGACTTGAGATGAGTGCACATTGGGGAAGCATCAGACCACTTGATTATCGACGATGCTGTGCGGGTGGAATTGCCACGCGCAGACGTATCAGGAGGTTTCAATATGGAAATTCAGCAGGTATACGAGCGCTGGCTCGCCAATGTTGACGATAAGGACAAAAAAGACGTCGCTGCGTTGGGCGATGACAGTTCCTTGATGGAAGACGCTTTCTACAGGGACTTGGAATTTGGAACGGCAGGTCTTCGGGGCATTATTGGAATGGGCTCGAACCGCATGAACGTCTACACGGTGGCAAGGGCCACTCAGGGCCTGGCCAACTACCTGAACGCGCATTTCGAAGATCCCTCGGTGGCGATTTGCCGCGACAGCCGCAACATGGGTGAGATTTTCGTTCAGACTGCAGCTGGGGTTTTGGCCGCAAACGGCATTCACTCTTATCTCTATCCAAGAATCGAGCCTACGCCAGCGCTTTCGTTTGCAGTCCGCGACCTCAAATGCTCTGCTGGAATCAACATCACGGCCAGCCATAACCCGGCCGAGTACAACGGCTACAAGGTCTACGGGCCCGATGGATGCCAGATAACCACTGATGCCGCACATGAGATTCAAGAGGCCATCAACTCCGTCGACATATTCGATGATGTCAGGCAGGAACCTTTCGACAGGGCCTTGATGTCAAAGATCTCGACCTGGATAGGTGAGGACACGCTCGACAGGTTCGTGGAAGCTGTTTTGAGCCAATCATTGGACGAATCCTCGGCGAAGGGCCTTTCAATTGTCTATACCCCGCTGAATGGGACCGGGCTCGAATGCGTTATGAGGACCCTGAAGGAAATCGGGGTCGAGAAGATCGATGTCGTTCCAGAGCAGGCAGACCCAGATGGCAATTTCACCACCTGCCCTTATCCCAACCCGGAGATTCGCGAGGCCCTGCAGAAAGGGCTCGAGCTGTGCGAGAAGGTAAAGCCCGATTTGCTGCTGGCAACGGACCCAGATGCAGACAGGGTTGGAATCGCGGTTCCCCATGCAGGCGAATACAAGTTGCTCTCGGGAAACGAAGTTGGCGTGCTCTTGCTCGACTACATCTGCAGCCGGCGCCAGGCCCGTGGCGAGGATCTATCCAGGAGCGTGGCCATCACCACAATCGTCTCTTCCACGATGGCCGATGCCGTTGCCAGCCACTATGGCGTGCAGCTTCGCAGGACCCTCACCGGATTCAAGTACATAGGCGAGCAGATTGGGATTCTTGAGGCAAACGGCGAAGCCGACAGGTTCATATTCGGCTTCGAGGAGAGCTACGGGTATCTGGCGGGAAGCCATGTGCGCGACAAGGATGCCGTGGTGGCGAGCATGCTCATCTGCCAGATGGCGAAGTGGCACAAGGACCAGGGGCACGACCTATACGAGGCCATGCAGCTGCTGTACGAGCGCTATGGTCACTACGGCAACTCACTGGTGAACGTTTCCTATCCCGGTTCCGATGGCGCCCAGAAGATGGCATCGATAATGTCCGGCCTGCGCTCGAATCCTCCGGCGGCTATCGCAGGCATGCAGGTTCAATCTGTGGTTGATTATTCCTCTGGAGCCCAGATGCCGGTTCTCAATGGCGGGACAGACGAACCTCAGCGTCTTCCGGAGGCCAACGTCATCGAGTTTGCGCTCGGAGAGGGAACCAAGGTGATCATCCGTCCCAGCGGAACCGAGCCGAAAATCAAGAGCTACCTGTTCGCAAAGGCCAATTCCGCCGGGGAGTCTGAAAAGAGGCTCGAAGATCTCGAGGCATTCTCCCACGAGATTCTCGGCTAGGCCGTTATCCCGGAGAGGGGCTGTTGAGTCCCCAGCTTGGGCTTGGCCTCCAGTTGGGATGCCATCTAGGTGGTTAATCCTGCGCTCTGCTTCTCATGCCCAAGTAACTCGCCAGGTCTCCTAGGATGCCAACAAAAACCTGAGCAAGCGAAAGAACCCCGCCAATTGACGGGGTTCTCGATTGTCTGTTGCACAAATAAGTGCAGCCGCTACATGCTGGATGCAGGACCGAGCATACTAACAGTCCGACGTTATGCCAGGCCGTGCTCCTTGAAGTAGATTGGCGAGTAGGCATCGATCTGTTTGTCGATTTCCTCGTAGACTCCGGGGAACGTGCTCACGGGCATGCCCTGAGATGCGCAGGGGATGAAGTGGTACGGGCCGTTCTGGCAAGCCTCGATGACGCGCTCCTTCACGACCTCGGGAGTCCATCCCTCGTAGTCGACCTCGGCGGAGTTGATGCCGCCCATGAAGGTGATCTTGTCGCCGTATTCCTCGATCATCTTGGGGATGTTGTTGGACTTCATTACGCCCTGCCAGACATCGATTCCAATCTCGATCATGTATGGCACGAGGGTCTCGGCATAGGAGTCGGAGTGGTGGACGATGACCTCCACGCCATTCTCCTTCCAACGCCCGTAAACCTGCTTGTAGGGCTCAAGCAGGAACTCCTCGAACATCTCGGGAGCGAAGAACGTCGAGCGCTGGGTTCCCCAGTCGTCGTGGTGCAGGATCGCGTCTGGATGCAGGTGCTCGCATGTGACGTCGGCGACTTTGACCTCCCAATCGGCGATGTACTTCATGAGCTCCTTGAGCTCGTCCGGATACTCATAGAAAGCTGCGAGGGTGTTGGTGATCTCGCACAGGTAATGGCAGTTCTCGAAGATTCCTGGAGCATGGAAGATCGTGAGGTACTGCTCGTCGCGGTTGATTTTCTCGCACTCGGCCTGGCAAGCTTCCCACTCGGCCTCTGGGAACTCGGTGGTGGGAGCCTTGACGTAGTCCTGCCAATTCTCTATGTCCTTGACCACGATGGTCTCGGGTTTGTGCACAGGGAACGCTCCCGGCTGATTCTCTGCCCAGGAAACGGTGACTCCCCAGTCGTTGATCTTGTTCAGCTCTCCCTTCTTAGGATTGTTGCGGTGCTTGTAGACGGGGGTGAACACAACGTGGAAGGGTTCGTATTGCTTTACAAACCTCTCCGGTTTACCGCCCTTGTGCATTTCGAGAAAATTCTGTTTTGCAGTAAGCATTTTCCCTCCTAATGAAAATGAACAAATTTCGCTTAACCCGTGGAACATATTGTATTAGAGGTACAAATTTATAGTGCTTTACAATTAAATTCATTTAGAAATATTTGTACATATTGCTGCAATTTTTGTTATTGATGTGATAATTTTATGGACTTCATTTGAAATGCGTCGTGTTAAAAAGATGGGGGATATAGATGGACGAGATATTCAAGAGGTCTAGCATTAGGAAATACACTGACGAGCCCGTGAGCGATGAGGACATCGAGAAGCTGATGCGCGCCGCGATGGCGGCTCCATCTGCTGCCAACCAGCAACCTTGGGAATTCTTCATAACCAGGGACGAGAAGATGAAGAAAAAGCTCGCCGATTCGTCCCCGTTCACTTCTCCAACTGCAAGTGCATCTTGCGCAATCGTGCCATGCATTCGCGCCGAGGGCCTCAAGGTTCCGGCCATGGTGCCCCAGGATATGGGAGCATGCGTGGAGAACATCCTCCTCGAGGCAACTTCGCTTGGTTTGGGAGCCGTTTGGCAGGGTGTCTACCCGGACCGGGAAAGGGCTGAGACTATCTCGAGATTGATGGGAATCGAGGACGGCCTTGTTCCGTTTTGCATTATTGCCGTGGGTCATCCTGCGGGAGAGCCTAATATTACCGGCCCATCACGCTATGATGAGAAACGCGTGCATTGGGTGTAGGCGATACACTGTTGCAGATGAGATGCAGGTCTAGGTCAGGATGGGCGGCTCCGTCCGGGTGGACACAGGCCATACATGTTTCTGACAATATGCGAGGGAGCCATGATCACGGGAAACACGAACATCTACGACGGTATCTGGGGATGGAACAGGGATCCCGAAATCCTCAGGGCAAGAATGTTGATAGAAAACGCGCAGTGCGTTCTGGTGAGACTCGGGTCGGGCTTCGACTTGGCTTGCGGAATCGATTTTCACAAGGCAGATATGCGCTTCCTCGATTATTTCGGGGATTTTCACAGAAACTACGGCATTAGCAGTATCTCCCAGGGAATCACTTTTCCCTATGTGACCGATGAGACCCACTGGGCCTTTGCCAGTCGTCTCGCAATGATGCTCCACTATGATTCTGAGCCCGCAAGGCCGGTGCGGCTCCTGCACAATATCCTCCACGGCAAGGATTCCTATGTCATCACGTCCTCGATAGCCGGGCAGTTGCAGGAGGCGGGGTTCGACCACCTGCGCATGTTCGAGACGCATGGGAACGTAATGGGCATGCAGTGCGTCGAGGGCTGCCACGACACCGTGTACGATGTCGAGGAGCTGGTCAGGAAGATGTCGGAGGAGCAGGACGATTGCTTCGTGCCCGAGGAGCTTGTGCCGCACTGTCCCAACTGCGGTGCTGGAATGCGGCTTCATATTGAGGGACCGCACTATGTTGGTGGGATGGAGGAGAAGGCAAGGCACAGGGAGTTCGTGCATTTTCTGGACCGGGCCAGAGAGGGCGGGCTCGTGGAATTGCGGCTGGGCGTCAACGAGCTCGAGTACGATTCTAAAGCAGCGATCTTGATGTCCGAGGTCCCGGAAAAGGATGCCAGCGTGATCTCGGTGGGGGAGGATGTTTCGCTCGACCCTCCAGTCAGATGCGATGTTTACGTCCCAGTCAGATCCAACATCGTCGTGGCCCTCCATCAGTTGCTTCCTTAAGGGATAAAAGCGCCGTTCGCAAGGCGTTTTGCTGCTCGGTCTCGGACAATTCCCCAGCTCGCAATATACTTTATTAGTTCGATATTTCGAATCGTCTCGATGCGTTCTCAAATGCCTTGGAGATGGCTGGTGCGCGATGCGCGTTGATGAACGCAAGCAAACCACGAGAACAACTTTTGAAGCTTCGGCCGCTCAATGCGCTGAATGTCTTTCGGCGTCTGCTTGATAGGGGGAATAGTCTGTGGGTTCGTCTGGTTCGTCCACGAGGGCGGAGAGCATCTGGAGCGCCAACTTCATAGTTCTCTGCATCGTGAACCTCTGCCAGGTCATGGGGCAGCAGATGATGACCACCATCATCCCCCTCTATGCCTATGACCTGGGGGCCGCATCCGGGTTGATCGGGTTCGTCACGGGTTCGTTTGCCATCACCGCGCTGATCACGAGGCCGTTCATCGCCCCAGCTTTCGACAGCTATTCCAAGAAGAAGATCTTTTGCTTCGCAAGCCTCTTGATCACCGTTTGCTCGTTCCTCTACGGAATCGCCAACACGGTTCCGCTTGTCATCGCGGTGAGGATGCTGCATGGTCTCGCCATGGGGTGCACTGGACCTCTCGCACTGGCACTTGCATGTGAGACGCTTCCAGAGAGCAAGATGGCCTCGGGCATCAGCGTCTTCTCGCTTGCACAGGCTCTCTCGCAGGCAGTAGGCCCGATGACCGGCCTCTATCTGATTGGCGTGATCGGATATCAATGGACCTTCATTATCGCTGGAATCGCGATGGCGTGCTCAGCAGCTCTGTCGCTCACGGTCAAGGAAAACGTGAAGATCGAGAGACCGAAGTACAAGTTCGAGCTCAGCCGTTGTTTCGTCAAGGCCGCGATTCCCGCTGCCATTCTCACTGCGATCACCACCGGTGCGAACATGAGCATCATGTCGTTTATCGCAATCTACGGTGGTCTGCTCGGCATCGATCAGATAGGACTCTACTTCACCGTAAATGCCACCTGCCTGTTGGTTACCAGGCCGTTCTTTGGCAAACTCGCCGACAAGTACGGTTACTCCAAGGTCATCATCCCCGCGATGTGCTTGTTTGCGCTTTCGTTTGTGATCATTGCAATGGCAGATACCCTTTGGATGTTCCTCATTGCGGCCGTCGTCGGCGCATGCGGATTCGGTGTCGTCTCCCCGCTCCTGCAGGCGCTTTCGATGCAGTGCGTGCCCCGCAAGCGCAGCGGTGCGGCTTCTGCCACCAACTACACTGGTCTCGACTTGGCGATGCTCCTAGGGGCAACGGTTTCCGGAGGCATTGCCGAGGTGTTCTACGGAACCTCTGGAAACGAGATCACCGGGTATTCTGACATGTACCTTGTCAACGTCCTCTTCGTCGCCGTCGCCCTTGTCCTTTTCCTCTTCATGAGGAAGTTCATGGCGAGGAACATCGAGAGCGCCAACAAGCAGAACGAAAAGGACGAGAAGGCAAGGCTCGAAGCCCTCGCCGCTAGGAAAGCGGAGGCCAAGAGCTCGGAGGAGTAGAACGCGCTCCTAATCGTGTCTTGCGGGAATTGATATACCTGCGCGATCAACAGGAGCGGCCGGGTTGGGAATTCCTACTCGGCCCATTTGTTTTGTGCCCGTGTGAACTACAGGAGTAGGGGCATGCAGCTCCTGTCCCTGTTTTTCGTTCTTCGACACGCGTAGTGCATCTCTCTTGGATTACCATTAGCTCATCTGTTTCCCAATTTCGAAAGGTGGGGTCTCAATGGATCAGATCCGTCTTGGTTATCAGCTTCCAGAGAAGGGTGTGGACGCGCTCATATCTGTGCTGAAGATGCTGGGAGTCAATCCGGAGGAAGAAGTTGACCCGCAGGAACTTCCTTTCGATTGGCAATATCAGATGAATGTTTACCTCACGCTCGTCGACGACCAGTTCATGAATCTCGGCGAAGAGCCCGTCAGGACTTTCGTGACAAGCTTCCTCACGACGACATACGAGCACTACGTTGATACTGATAGAACGAAGGCAGGCAATTCCGCCTGTGATATCGGTGCGCTTTATTACACTGGCAGGCTCTCAGATGATGGGAACCCAGATTACGAGAGCGCTTTCGAGTGGTATCAGAAAGGTGCCGAACTCGATAACGTGCAAAGCTTGATAAACCTGGGGTATTGCTACGAATACGGGCGAGTTGGGGAGAGAAATCCCGACAAAGCCTTCAAGTGCTATCTGCTGGCTTCCTGCATTGGAGATTTGCCCGAGGCCCTCTACAAGTTCGGGGATTGCTTTTCCCGTGGAAATGGAGTTGAGAAAAACAAAGATGCGGCTTTCGGACTCTATTTCAAGGCGTATCGGTACATCAACCAGCATGAGGGTGGCTCAGAGGAAATAGCCCCAGAGGTGAAGGGCAGCGTCTACAAGAGGTTGGCTGACTGCTTGTTTTACGACGAGATGGTAATGGACGACGTGACCCAATATGGTTATAAGTTTGAGATAGACCGGCGGATGGAGATTCTCAGGTTATATCAAGATGCCGAGCGATGCTTCCGCGTTGCGATTGAAAACGGGGCCACCTACTACTCCAAGCAACTGGAGAAAGTTATCGAGCAGCAGGACGCAATCCGAAATCAATTCTCGGAATGAGTTGAGAGCTCATCTGGGAAAATCGCTAGGCCTTTGAGGGATAGTTTGTCGTCAACAGTCTTCAGAGCGTCCACATCTTTCGGCAGCATCAAACGCCGGAATCCTTAGGCTCCGGCAGGTTCCGGAAGCTCGCGGCAGAGAGAAAAAATTTTGGGGATTGTCGGCTCGAACACCGGCAATCCCCATGGTTAAGAGGTTGGAAACCAAGGCAAAGTGTCCTGTTAGTCTCCTTCTACGAGATAGATGACGTTCTTAAGGGTGTTCTCCCAAACAGGGAGCTCCACCTCACGACGACCGCGGGCCAGTAGGGCCTTCCGACGCTTCGAGATCTCGCTTTCCGGGTCGTCAAGGTCTCCATGCACGAGGGCTTGTGCCGGACATGACATCTCGCAATAGGGGCGCTCTCCCTCGGCCAATCTGTCACCGCACATTGTGCAGCTGGTCGAGTAAACGGGCATCCAATACATCTTGAGGTTGGGGAAAGTGCCCGAAGGTTCGTCGATTCCCCCGCTGCCTATCGTGCGAACGCTCAGGCGGAAGTCGTCCTTGTCCAGATGATGGGCCATCTTGCACTCGAACCCGCAAGTCCAGCAACCAACGCAGCGCCCAACGTCGACCAATATTCCCTGCTTTCCCATTACTCGGCCCTCCTGACTTCGCAAAGATCGTCCCAGATCGTCTCGGATCCGCTCAGGCCGCAAGTGTTGATGAGCGCGTCGGGAAGACCCAGTTTGTGGTAGAACTCGCGCATGTACGGTCCCCAGCTTGTGCAGATCTCGTCTGCGCCTTCGTCCGTGCCTACGTAGCTGCCCAGCTCCTGTGCAGGTTCTGAATCGTACCTCTTGTACCATTTCACGCCATATGCATACCAGAGATGCACCATGCCAGGCTGCAGGAAATTGACCAGCACCACCGGCACCTTAACGCTGCCCTTATCATTGAAGACCTCGACCATGTCCCCCTGCTTGAGACCGCGGGCCTCGGCGTCTTCCCTCGTCATTCCAAGGCGCGGGCCATCTCCGGAGAGCATGTCCAGCTCCTCGATTTCGCGAAGCTGTCCCTGCATGAAGAAGCGTGAACGTCCAATGAAGAGGTGCAGCGGGTACTTGCGGCGCATCTCCTCGTTGTCGATGAGCGCGGGCACCCTGTCCACCATTCCCCCTGCGGGGACGTCGGACAGCTGCTCGTTGTAGAAATTGATGCGGCCGGAATCCGTTAACGGGTTGTTATCCTTGAAGATGTCGAAGGGGCGAGGGGGAGTCTTGAGCTTGATGATCCCCTCCTCACGAAGCCGGTCGTAGGTGATCTTGGGCTTGACTGCGGCCACGAACTGGTCATCGCAATCCAGCCAGACATCACGCCACTCGGCGAGGGACTTGTCGAAGTACTCGCCCAGCCCGAGTCTCTTCGCCAGCTCGACCAGCACCTCGGCCTCGTTGCGGCAATCATACATCGGCTCGATGGCAGGTGGGCAGTAGACCAGACAATGGCCCACGTTCACGACTTCCTCCCGCTCAAACGTCGTGACATCTGGCAGAACGTAGTCGGCGAAATCGGTCGTCTCGCACTCACGGATGTCGAAGACCACCACCAGCTCCAAATTGGGGAAGATCTCGTCGCGCCACATCTTGCGCGGAGGCCAGTTGTGAACGGGGTTGCTGTAGGTGTTGATCAGGGCCTTGTACTGCTGTTTGGAGGGATCGTGGAAACTGTCGAGGATGTCTTGGAACTTGGCAGTTGGCGCATCGGTTCCCTCGGGAAGGCCGCCAAATTCCACGGCGGCGGAGTTGAAGTTGCAGACCCAGGTCTGCTGATTGGGCTCGAAGATGATTCCGCCTGCGTCGTTATACACCTTCCCTGTCAGTATCGGCAGGTACTGAACTGCACGGGCCTCAGAAGTGCTGTTCTTGTAGCGCAATCCGGCGCCCATCCATATGAAGGCATTGGGATGCGAGATATACTCCTCTGCGAACATGCGCACTGTTTGCGCGGGGACTCCGGTGATATGTTCCTGATATTCGGGAGTGTAGGGAGCCACGCGGCGACGCAGCTTGGACAGCGAGGTCTCGCAGGGAATCCCATTGACCTCCACGTTCGCGAAGAGATCTGCGTCGAAGCCCTCGGAAGAGCGGTAACCGCGGGGAATCACGATTGGTCCTTCCGCGGACTTGTCCCATACCACGTAGGAATCGCTTCCTCCCTCTACTAGATCGCTTTCTCGCAGGAACTTACCAGTATCGTTGCGGATGAGGAAGGGCGCATCGGTTTGCGACAGCAGGAACTCCTCGTCATAGCGCTTGGTGTCGAACACGATTTTCTCAACGGCGAAGGCGAAAGCGGAATCGGTGGCAGGTCGAATGCCGATGAACTGGTTGGCATTGGCTGCCGACGCGTCGAAGATCACTCCGATATCCACGATCTTGACTCCCTCATCCTTCTTGTCGGCGAGGATTTTGGTGGTGTAACCGGCGCGTGTGGCACCAGTGGGGTTTCCGCTCCAGATCACGATGTAATCGGCATCGTACATGCGGTCGGGGTTGCTGAAGAACACCATCTCCATATCGTTGCTCCAAAGAGATGGGCCCATGATTGGGGAGAGGTCGATGCTCTCCCATTCCATGTTGCTGGAGCCGGTGGCTTGGAGGAAACGGTACATCATGAGGCCGGTCATGGATGTATCCCATGCGGGCATCCCACAGGGGAAGTTGTTGATCAGCACCGATTCGTTTCCATACTTCTCTCGAATTTCTTTAAGCTTCTCGGTGATTTCATCGAGAGCTTGGTCCCAACTGATGCGCTCCCATTTGCCCTCGCCGCGCTCTCCAGCTCGTTTCATGGGGTACTTCAGGCGCTCTTTCATGTAGGGCACCTTGCCCACGGTCGCGCCCTTGGCGCAGATGCAGCTACGCTCATTCAGCCCGCCGTGGGGTGGCATCATGGGATCGTTCAATATTTTTTCTGGGACATGGAGTGGCTCCATGTGGTCAATCGTGCCATCTGCGTTGACGATGGTCGTCAGCACGCAGTGGTCGTGGCAACCCCATCCCTGGCAGATGGAGTTGACCGCCCTTTGGTCTGGTTTCATAGCAGCCTCTTCTCGGATGCCGCAAGGGCACATAGGGTGCGTTCGAAATGCTCCCTCTGGCTCGGATATCCCTCTTTCCTCATTTCCCACCAGACCATAGGGCCCGGCAGATTGAGACATCTTTCTTTGCGGACTTGAAATAGATTCATGAGACTGCGCAGCTCGTGTATCGAACATTAGCCTCCGGGTGTCCAATCGGTCAACGCGAATCGTGATTTCGAGGTTGACATATCACGGTTCGCAAGACAAACCGTGATTTGGAATCGATAATTGAATTTCGGTTTTGCCTCATGCCTCGTCCACCTCGTATCATTAACAAGAACCTGATGGGTGCCTGCGCGTTCGGGGCATGTCGCAGCATTTTAGAAGCACAACTGAGAGAGGGAATCTGTAAACAATATGAGTATGTTCGTGCCCCGTCCCCTTGCCAACTCCGACCTCAGGTTCCCCGACGAGCTCATGGCGTTTGCATCCGATACAGAGATAGACTACGTCCGTGCTGACGAGACCAGCGTTCGGTTTCCCTACTCTTCTGCTCTCAGGCATTCCCTCGTGCGCCTCGAATCCATCTCGACGGCAAGCATCGCCGGTCCTACTCCAGATTTGCATCTGATCATCTGGATGCTGATGCTCGACGTCATAGACCCGGACCGCAAGCCCAGGTTCGGTGCCTGCCCGTTCCCATGTTCGGAAGATGTGTTCCAGGCAACTAGCGTGGCATTTCGATATGAGAAGATATTGGAGCGAATCGTGCATTTGCCTGCAGGGCAGCCGATGACCGAGCACGACCTCCTGATGGTCCACTCGTACCTCTCCCATGACTCCATGCAGCAGGCCGACATGAGGTACAGGGCAACGCAGTTCTCCACGAAGAAGGACGACGGCGGCAGCATCGGAATAACGTATTGTCCTCCTTCGCCGCAAGCGGTCCCTGTTCTGATGAAGGACTTGGTCGAATACATCTCAACACCTCGGCACACGCCTACCATCCAGGCCGCCATTGCGCATTTCCAGCTGCAGGCCATCTGTCCGTTCAAGACGTCGATGGACAGCACAGAAAGGGCAGTTGCCCAGGCAATCCTGCATCAGCGTAGATTTTCCCGCCATCTGATTCCCACGATCGGGTTTCCATTGGCAAACGACTACGATGCCTACGTGCGAGCGTTGATGCCGTATCGCCATCAAAATGGGGGCGGGGCCTTCGACTTGCAGAAAGCGTTGGAAGATTGGATTCGATGTTGTCTGGACGACACGAAGAAATCAACTGCAGTCGTGCGCTCGTACATGGAAAGCCTGCGCAAGATTGTGGATTCGTATCGTGCCCGAATCGGGAGCTACAAGAAGGGGAGCGCGGTAGATGTCCTCATATCCGAGCTGCCGGGATATCCAATTATCAACACCAAAGCGGTTATGACCCTTACGGGCAAAGGGTACACTGCGTCGAGCGAGGCTATCGCGATGCTTGCCGAGAGGGGAGTTCTCTCGCAGCTAGGGAACTCGAAACGCAACAGGCTGTTCGAGGCACGGGAGATCATAGATGCCGAGCAGCAGATTCTGGACAATTTCCTTCCGAAGAAACGCAATCGAGCGAATTGGCAGAACTTCTAGGCTCGCGGGTGGCGCTGGGCTCGCAAGCTTCGTCGGCCTCGCCAGCATGCATCAGCCGGACCAAGTCTCGCCAGCATGCATTACCCGGGACCCCCGCTCTCGTCTTGTCTGCAACCGATCCGAGCGAGTTGAACTTTACACAAACTTTAACAAAATATTACCTTTGTCAAACTTTGAGCAGAGCGCGCGAAAATATAATTTATTCCGTTCTACATGTCTCTAAGTGATAAGCGAGACCTGGCAATTGCCTTCAACATATGCTCATTTCCGCTTTGGCAACGAGGTTCTGAGGCGCCTTCCGGCATGCCTGGCGGACGAGATCGAAAACCAGAAAAAGCTGTTCTTAATCGGCATACATGGCCCCGACCTGCTCTTCTATTACAAGCCGCTGTCCTCTAATCAAATCAACAGAATCGGCTACGGCTCTCACAAGCTGACAGGAGCGGAGTTCTTCGGCATGCGTGCAGAGGCTTTCGCGAACAGCCCGAACCAAGAAGGATTCAAATCATATCTTATTGGGACGGTGTGCCACTTCGCCCTCGACAGCTTCTGTCATCCCATTATTTTGGAGAAGGCCGGAACTTCGGATATGTCTCATTCCGAGATTGAACTCGCGTTCGACAGGTACCTGCTGGCATGCGACGGCTTCGACCCGGTGCATCACCACTTGGTCGACCATATCGTTCCCGATAGGGTCTCATCATCCGTTATCGCCCATTTCTACAGT
Organism: Coriobacteriales bacterium; assembly: GCA_050946255.1. Classification (GTDB taxonomy): domain Bacteria; phylum Actinomycetota; class Coriobacteriia; order Coriobacteriales; family CADBOM01; genus JBMNUL01. Next base: position 28,739 of record JBMNUL010000004.1, read on the forward strand.
CCTGCATCGTCAGAAGACATCATTCTGGCCCTCAAATCCATGCACTCATGCATCGAGCTTCTGACCTCGAGGATTCCTTTCAAACGGCAGATTTTCGATGCGGTTCTGTTTGCCACCGGCAACTACGAGAAGATGCACGGCATGCTCTTGCCAAAGAATACTGGAAATCGCTTCGGGGAGGTCAACGCCGAGCTGGAGAGGGAGTTCAACAAGGCGCTGGAAGTTGCTCCGGAGATGGTATGCGAGGTACTGGACTTCATGGGCAAAAAGACTTCTCTCGGTGGGCTTTTCCAGAAGACTTTTAGCGGGAGTTCTGAGCAGCCAGATTCAAGAACAGCAAGTGAGAAACACATCGGCAAGGGCCAGGAGCGGCACGACACTATGGGAAGAGCGGTGAAACTGTCATGAACGACGAGATGGCTGAGGATATTTTGGGAGATGAAGGCGCGCGGGGTTCCAAGATGACCAAGAAGGAGAAGTCTTGGGTTCTCTACGACGTTGGAAACTCGGCTTTCACAATGATGGTCTCCACCATCATCCCCATCTACTACAACTGGATGGCGGGGCAAGGTGGCGTTTCCTCAGTTGATTATCTTGCCTCTTGGGGATACGCAATCTCTATTGCGACGTTGATCAGTGCGGTTCTGGGAGTGCTGCTGGGCACGATATCTGACCATAGAGGGTTCAAGAAGAAGATCTTCACTGCCTTCGTAGCTGTGGGGGCAGTCGCGTGTATTTTGCTTGGCGTAGCGCAATCCTGGATAGTGTTCATCGTCGTGTTCGTGGTGGCCCGCATCGCCTACTCCGACAGCCTCGTGTTCTACGACTCGATGCTCATTGACGTAACAGTTCCGGAGCGCATGGACAAGGTCTCGGCGCATGGTTACGCATGGGGCTATATCGGGAGCTGCATCCCGTTCATAGCTTGCCTGGCCCTCAATCTCTTCTACGAGGATATCGGGATCACATTCAACACTGCGATGTTGCTCTCTTTCATCATTACGGCTGTCTGGTGGGCTGGCACGACGATTCCGCTGCTGCGTTGCTACAAGCAGATTCATTACGCTCCTGAGGAGGGGCACCCGGTCAGTGATGGCCTCAAACGTCTTGGGCGCACGTTCAAGCAGGTCAAGCAGCAAAAACACATCTTCATCTTCCTGCTGGCGTTTTTCTTTTTCATCGACGGGGTCTACACGATCATCGACATGGCAACCGCCTATGGCACTGCGCTCGGACTCGATACCACCGGTCTTCTGCTGGCTCTTCTGGTTACTCAGTTCGTGGCCTTCCCATGCGCGATCATCTTCGGGAAGCTGGCTGACCGCTTCGCGACCGGAAAGCTCATTCTAGTCTGCATCGCAGCGTATTTCTGCATCGCGGTTTATGCGATTTTCCTCTCCAGCCAGTTCCAGTTCTGGGTGCTCGCGGTTTGCGTTGGAATCTTCCAGGGAGGAATCCAGGCAATGGCCCGGTCCTACTACGCCAAGTTGATCCCCGCCAAGCAGTCCGGGGAGTACTTCGGGTTGTTCGACATCTGCGGAAAGGGCGCTTCCGTGATGGGGTCTTTCCTGGTGAGCGCGGTCTCGCAGCTAACCGGCAGCATGAACTTGGGCGTTGGCGCGATTTCGGCAATCATGATCGTGGGATTCGTGCTGATGATTTGGTCGGACAGGCTTGCGAACGCGCATTTCTCCAAATCGGGGAAGATTGGCGATGTAACGGTTGAGGAGACTGCGGCTTAGAGGTGGCAATTACAGGAGGGACAGGCTGGGGCCATTTTTCTCTCCAATCAAATCGCTGAAATTATTTGCCACTCCGCTTCGGTCAAATTGCCGTAGTCCTAATTGTTTCTAGCTGGGGAACCTGTTCCAGTTAACCTGCTGAGCTAGGGCTGGCTTTCCGATGGTAGCCTTCCAACGGTTTTCCTCGAGCGATGCTTCGGCTGGTCAAGAACATCAACTTCTCAGAACTCGCACATGGGAAATAAATAACAGTGGCGGGCGAGATCATCGCCCGCCACTGCTCGTTTTGCATGCACGCAACAGCTCCACGGTTGGATGCTGCGAACATGCTGACTAGTTCTTGGAAGCGGCTTCCACAGTTGCCGCGAACTCCTCGCTGATGGCGCCGGCGCCGCCGAGGAATGTCCCGGTGCAGATCTCATCTTTGTTGGCCGCCACTATCTCGGTCGTGCAATATTCGCCGTGGTTTCCGCTCCTTGCGGCCTCGTCTGCGAGAATCAAGACGGTCCCGCGTTTGCCGGCCAGCGCTCCGCCGCCCAGGGCATCCGGGAAGTTCTGGCCAGTTGCCACGAACAGGTTGTCATAGGAGAGCTTCGTGGAGTTCTCCACAGAGTACTTGGCCGCTACGGCAGAGGTTTCATAACGGCTGGCGCCCGAAAGCCTCGTGCAATTGGCGCTGCCCACCTGAGACTTCACGGAGTCAGAAATCCTTGCTGTGCCGCCGACGAGAAGCACATTGTCGAATCCGCCTTCGGAGATTGCCTTGGCTGTTGCGCTGTCGAGCGTTCCGTCCTCGCCTGCGAGGAAGATCGGGTATTTCTCAGCCCATGCCAGCGGAGAGGCAGACAGAGCATCGGCGTAGGAGGTTCCGGAGACCACGATTGCGGTATTGCCCCAGTTGCCCTTGCCGTTCTCGTAAATCTGGACAGCGGTGCTGTAACGGGTCTTTCCGCTGATTCTGGTGACAGTCAGGTTCATGGACTCGAGTTCGTTCACGACGTTGTCGGAGATGACCCCGGTTCCGCCAACGACATAGGCGTTCTTGGCGCCCAGCTTCTCGATCTCCGATACGACGGAGTCTGGAATCGAGTCCTTCTCGGTGAGGAGGACCGGAGCACCGAGCGTTCCAGCAAGACCGGAAGCTGCGAGAGCATCCGGGAAGTTGCCGCCATAGGCGATCACGACGGAATCTGAAGTGTCGAATTCGCCCGCAACTGCCTGGGCGTTGGTGTCATAGCGGGTCTTTCCGCCTATGCGCGTCCAGTCTGTGTCGGTCGCAGGCTCGTAGTCCGTCGTCAGTGTGCCAATCGTGAGCGCGCCCGTGGTCACGCCGTCTTGGAAACGGTAAACCGGGCGTTCACTATTTACGGTGTAGTCGACGGTCGCGATTGCGAAGCCCTCGTTGTTGGCGGTGGTGTCCAGGTTCGCCGGGGGCTTGACGTTGGTGAGACCAGGCGTGGCAGTTCCATTCAGCTTGACCTGAACTCCCATGTTGCCGTATCCGTTGTCGGCCATTACCCACAAGATGTTCTCATAGGTGTCGTAGTCGAGAGCCATGGCACCGCCCAGACCAGGGTTGATGTCCGAGATCAGCGTTGCGGTTCCGTCGTTGTTGAGGGTGTATGCGTAAACGTGCCCATTCTCCTCAAGGGCAACCAGGAACACGCCGTCCTGCCTATTGGTGTAATTGGACGGGTCGAAAGCCGCGTTGGTGTTGGTGTCGTAGAGATTCTTGGCCGCATCGTCAGAGATCCACTCCACAGACTCGATTCCCATGTTTGCGGCAACGTCGCTGCCGACGGCTTCGTTGAGAGATGCCGTGAGGTCCCTCTCCTTCTGAGCCACCAGATCGGGACCAGCAGCGGTGGGGTCGACCATCAGGATTGTGTCGTAGTTGACGTTCTTCGCGCTGTTGTCGCGCTCGGAGGCAACGTACACCATCCCGTTTCCATCGACGGTGATTCCCTCGGTGTCGGGACCAGCGGCGGAGCTGTCGTTGGCATCCTTCTTGAAGCGGACTCGCTTTCCTTCCTCAAATCCATCGGCAACTGTCAGAGAGCCGTCCTTTGCCACGTCGTAGACCCAGAACTTGCCGGTTCCATTGTCAACGAGGTAGAGCTGCCCGTTGGCAAAATCGAGGCCCGAGGAGTCTGCCAGGAACTTCTGGGTGGTGTCGAAGACCGTTACATCGGCTGAGCCAGGCCATTCGATACCATCGTAGGTCGTGGTGCTGAAGTCGTTTGCGGCTCCGGGGGTTGCCTTGGAGGTGTCCTTGTATTCGGTCCCTGTCATGTCGGGATAGAGGCCAAGTGTGGTTTTAGACTCTACGCTCCAAGAGACAGATGCTATGAGCTCGCCGTCCTGGAACAGCCTCACCTCGTCACCGGACCCGCCGAGTCCGAACTTGAATCCCTCGTCGGTGAGGCCCTCGGTGTTGTACATAACGTAGTAGCCACCGGCTGCAATCGTCGTTCCATCCGGGATCGTGTAGGAATGACTGTCCTTGCTGTCCTTCATGACGATTCCAGAGATGTCGATCTCTGAATCTGTGGGGTTGGCGAGCTCAACCCAATCCTGCCCGCTGGCGTTGACCTCATTGATCACGACAGGACAAGTGTAGGTATTTGCCGCGCCGGGCGTGGGCTTGAGTGTCATCCAGCTGCCGGTGCCATTTGGGTACCTTCCATATGCAGCTGTGGAAGTGTCGCCGCCGATTGCGGCATGCTCGGTCCAGGAATAGGTGTCGAGTATGTTCTCGCTCGCGTCATAGAGGCGGACCGAATCTCCACTGCCCAGTCCAAAAGCATTTGCGAATGTGTCGGAAGAATAAGTGCTTGTGGTGTCGTCGTAGACCATAACGGTCGTGTTGCCGTCGATCAGGAGATATCCGCCGGCGCCGATTGTCGTTCCATCGGCAATCTTGATGCGATGGTCGTCTGAATTGTCGCGCACCTCGTAGCCCGAGACGTCTACCGCCTGGGTTCCGGTGTTCATGAGCTCGAACCAGTCATCGGGCTGAGAGTCTACCTCGTTGATCGCCACGGTGTTCTCGACTGTCTCGATGTTGATAACGCCCTTGCTGGGATCCTGGTCCACGAAGGCGCCCGAGCCGTCAGGAACTCGTGCGTAAGTTCCAGTCGCATGGGCGGTCCAGCTGTAACTGTCGATCATGTTCTGGTTGGCATCGTAGAGGGTGACCTCGTCTTGCTTGCCCAAGCCGAAAGTGAAGTTGACGTTCTCCTCGAGAACCATCACCTCGCCTGGGGCCAAGGTCGTGCCACTCGGCAGGGCCGTGGTCTCACCTGCTGTGAGGCGGGCTGTTCCGCCGTCATCCACCACGAACCATCCGGAGATGTCCACGTCGGTGGTGCCGTAGTTGTAGATTTCGACCCAGTCGTTGCCACCATTGGCGTCGCTGGACTCAACCTCGTTGATCGCCACTGTTGAAGTGCTGTCCATTGGTTCGGCGTTCGTCTGGGCGAGCGCTGCGCCGGGCATGCACATCGACATGACGAGCATCGAGCTGAACACAATGCTTGCAAGTTTCTTCATCCATTCCTCCCTATCTGCAGTCCCACACTTACCAGTTAAATTCTTCCAAACGAAGGTAAAGACTTGGAACCGCTAGTGTCAGCTGTTTGCAAATTCGAGTGCAGTGGCGTTATTGCTCCGGGAGTGAGTCTCTGTGTCTATTGGGCCGGGATGACGAAGATAACGAACGGCCGCCAGCAGGGTTTCCCCGATTGACGGCCGTTTAGGCTTTTTCGAACAATCGCATCGGCACGGGTTTGTTATCCGTGCCGGTGTCACGTGTTTTGCCCTATCTATTACTTCGATAGCAATGTCGATGTGGAAGATCTGATTCGCCGAGGCATGAGCTTTCTACCTCAAGACGGGCATTGCTAGCTCTGGAGTTTAGATGTCCTTCTCTGCATAGAAGACTCCTGGCTTGGTGGGCTCCCAGCTTGGGAACTCATAGACATGGTAGCCCTGGCTCTTGAGCTCGCCCATGCGCTTGGAGATCGCGCTGTTCTGGTCGTCCAAATCTCCGCATGTCAGCGCCTCCGTCGTGCAGTTGTAGACGCAGAAGGGCATTCCCTCGGTCGACTCGCATCCAGAGCAGCTCTGACACTTCTGGGTGTAGATAGGCATCCACTTCATGTAAAGGTCGGGCCATTTCCCTCCCGGGACGTCGGTTCCCCCTCCTCCTATCGTTTTGACGAACATGCGGTATTCGTCTACCGGCAAATCGTAGGCGACTTTGCAAGCCATAGCACAGGTCCAGCATCCGACGCAGCGGTTTACGTCAACGAGAATCGAGCGCGCCATGCTACTCACCAGCCTTTCTAACATCGCATAGGGCATCCCAGATGATCTCTGGCGACTTCGCCTCGATGATGAACGATGCCGAACGCGGAACTCCGAGCGCCTTCATCGCCATGCTGAAGCCTGCGGTGATCAGCGCCATGTCGTTGCTGATGATGTCTTTCGTGTTCTGCGGCGTCATCAGATGCTGCGGAGTGCAGGTGTTTGGATAATGGTCTTCCTTGAAGCTGTACCACATGTGAGCGATTCCAGGTGCGATGTCCTCGCGGAGACGGAGCTTGGTGCGGATCGTGCCGCGCTGGTTCACCACCTCGACCTCGTCGCCGTCCTCCAGACCTCGAGCCGCCGCGTCCACCGGGTTCAGCGCGACGCCAGTCTGGCTGCTCGTGGCCAGGCTCACCAGCTCTGGAATGTTGGTGAACTGCGACTGCATGAAGTACTTGTGCCTGCCTGGGTAGAACTGCAGTGGGAATTCCTCGCGGGCCTTGTCGTCGTTGACGATTGCAGGCTCGTAATCGGCAAGCTCCTTTCCGATGGAAACGAAGTTCTCATTGTAGAACTGCACCTTGCCCGAAGGTGTGTCGAAGGTGATGCCGCGGAAGTTGTCGAAGGTCTCCTCTGGCACGTCCAGATGGAGGAACTTGGCCTTCTCGAGTCGCTTGATCGTCACGGGCTTGGCCTCGCCTACATGCTCTGGGTCTTCTTCCTCGGTCAAGGGGGCCATGAGATACTGGCCGCTTGTTCCCGGGGTGGTGATCTTGAACTTGCACCACTCCTCGAGGGACATGTTGCCGAACAACTCTTCTATTCCCGTCTGCTCGGCAAGACCGTTGAGGATTTGCGCTATGTCGCGACTCTCTCCCAAAGGCTCGATTGCCGGTTCGGAAAGCACCACGCAGTCGTTTGGGCCTGGCACCAGCTCCCAGCGCTCGTAGATGGTTGTCTCTGGGAGAACGTAGTCGGCGTATTTGCAGGTGTCGGACATGCGGATGTCGATTGCCACGAACAGGTCTAGGTAGGGGAGGACCCTGTTCTTCCAAAGGTTCTTGTTTGGCCAATTGAGCAGCGGGTTCGCATAGGGGTTGATGAAAGCCTTGTACTGCTGCTTGCTCGGGTCTTCGAAGCTTTCCATTATTTCGGCCAGGGTGACCTGGTCTCCGCGACCGGTGTTTGTGTCGGGATACCAGAGCGGCGCGATGTTGAGTTGCGTGGTGGGGTAATAGTCGAGGGGTGACGGCAACAGGGTCGCTCCCTTCTTGCCCATGTAGCCGGTGAGGTACACGAGGAGAAAGATTGCCCTAGAAGCCTGATTGGCATTGGCGTATCTGAGGCCGTCGTAGATGAAGAGAGTCGTGTCGTGCGTGGCATACTCGCGGGCAAGGCTCCGGCATGTCTCCGCCGGGACCCCGGTAATCTGCTCCTGCCACTCTGGGGTGCGAGTGCTCAGATGCTCCTTCAGCTTCACGAACGAGGTGCTGCACTTCACCCCGTTAACCTCGACGACGGCATCTAGGTCGGGAGTGCGTCCATGATAGACATCCGTGTTGGGATATCCCATCAACAGGTCTTCCTCGGTCATCTCTACGACGCTGGACTGCTTCTTGCTCTGTCCGATGCTGTCGCTTGCAACGGAGGATCCGATGGCACCGACCGACGCCTTGTCAGCGACGTCCTTCTCGGCTGCGCAAAGCTCGCCGGTATCTGCATCCACATAGACGAAATCGCTGGGAGAGCCACCCTCGAACACCTCGCTGGCGCGCAGGTATCTCCCATTGTCGCCGCGCACCAGGTATGCAGCCGCAGTCCTCTTCGCAAGGGCTTTGCGATTCTCAAGTCCTTCCTCGATGATCGTGTGGGCCATTCCAAGGGCCAGGGCCCCGTCGGTCCCGGACTTGATTGGCACCCACTCGTCCACCTTTGCCGAGGTGACATCGTAGAGGTTGCTTATCTGCACCAGCTTGCAGCCGCGCTCGCGGGCGTCCATCAGCATGTGGGTGGTCTCCCCTGGGCGCGTGAAGCCAATCGGGTTTGATGCCCAGATGAAAATCGTGTCGTTGCAATCGTTGAGCAGGTATTTGTTGTTCGACTTGACACCCGCCTGGTCGGACAGCGCTGCGAGGATGGTACTCAGGTCAACCGCCGGCATCTCGAGCCTGGTTGCCCCGAAGCTGTTGATGAACCGCATCGCCAGGTCGAAGTTCGTGCTGCGGTCGGTCCCGGGGAGGCCGCACCAGAACGTGTTCATGACGACGGCGTGCGGGCCGTACTCGTCTCTGATATCACGCAGCTTTTCGCCGATTTCGTCGAGAGCCTGGTCCCAGCTGATTTCCTCCCACTTTCCCTCTCCTCGTTCGCCGGCTCTCTTCAGAGGCTTTAGCAGGCGGTCTTCCGCATAGGGAATCTTTCCACTGAATATACCCTTGGAGCAGATGCGGCATCCGGGTTTGGGACCCGGCAATGGTGCTCTCTGCGTCCTGACGATTTTCCCGTTCCTTGAATGCACTTCGAGGATGCAGTGCTCGTGGCACCCATAACCCTGGCAAGGATTGTAGGTAACCCGTTCCCTGTCTTCAGCCATGTTTCCTCTCTTTCCGCCATTGGCAAGGCATGGCTCTGTTGAAAAACCAAGACAGAATCTGCAGATTCCCTTGCATTTACTAAGATAAGGACTGGGGAATCGTGTTAAAAATAGAGATAGGGAAGAGGGCTATCGTCGATTTCGTGAGAGCTATTGCAATTTGCGATAGCTGGAGTCTTCGCGTCGGATTTGTGCAAGGGATATTGAGACGGAATCTGTAAAACCGTTGCCCTAGGACGCCGAGACTGCTTGTGCTTTGGCGATGCTGAATCCGCGCCATCTCTGACAGCCAGGGGATTGTCACGAACGATGGGGGAGAGAGCCATGCAGACTGAGTTTCTGAGGGAGTTCGTCGTTTTCTCGAGGTACATGAATTTCAGCCGTGCCGCAGCGTACTTGAACATTGCGCAGCCGACTTTGAGCTCCCATATAGCCTCTATGGAGAAGGAGCTGGGCTTCGAGCTGGTTTCCAGGGGAAAGAGATTGAAGCTCACGACCGCGGGCAAGCAGTTCTGCAGCGATTGCGAGAGCTTGCTAGAGGCCTATAACGAGTCGGTTCTCGCCTGTCGGTCCATGGCCAAGAGGTCCTCGACCGGCCTTGTGTTTGAGCGGCCCATTCACATAGGTGGTTACGACATTGATTTCAACAGGTTCATTGCGTTTCTGATGAAACGTGCACCGGAGCTGAATGTGGAGTTGAGGACCACGACCAGCAATTCGGCTCGAAATCTTATTGAGAGCAGGGAAATCGACGTGGTCATGCTCATAAACGAGAGGCTTGTCGATTATGAACCCGGGATACGAGAAAAAGTGGAAACAGTCTCCCTTCCCATCAAAGGACCTCACGATTTCTATCTTTGGGTCGACAAGAGCAGCCCACTTGCCGAGAGAGACGAGATCGACTTGGGGACAATCAAAAGCAAGCACTTGATACCGTCGAGCCTTCGCTACAAAGTGCTGGAAGACTTCGCCAGCCTGGCAAACGACATCATCGGAAGCGACAACATCGAGATCTCGCACTGGCCGGGTTCTCTGAACGACAGTTTCAACCACATCAAACCCGACGAATGCTCCATCGTGCCCGATCAGGACCGTTCTAATCCCATCTTCTCTGCGAACGAGGACCGTGTTTTCCGGAAGCTGGTGGGGTTGGAGAAGGTTGTGAAGCCCTGCTTGGTTTTCCTGAAGGAGAACACGAACCCGGCCCTTGAAGTGATGCTGCAAGCTCTCGACGAATATGCATCCGAAGTTGAAGAGGAGAATAGAGCTGAGGCAATCGAGCACTGGTGAACCCAATAGCGCCCTTGCAAACTCCTGGTGCCTTGTTCGCGTGAAAATTTCTCTGAGCTTTCCCGTAGGGGAATCGACTAGAGGAGAAGGCAACGCGAAATATGAGACTCCACCATCCGACAGCACTTCGGTCTGCAGGTCCTTGCTATCTCACGATATGGTCGACGATCTCGCCGATGATCATGTAGTGTGACTCACCGTAGATCATGTCGTTGGGGTCGTTGTACTTTGCGACCACGTCGGCAGGCTCCAGCTCGCGCTTCATCTGGTCGATGTAGATGATCTTGCAGACGTATATCTCGCTGGCCTCTTTGTAGCCAATGCCGTGCTCGAGGGCTTCTGGGGTAATGCCGGCCTCCTTCGGCTTGTTGATGTCCCGTCCGGATTTGTAGCCGTAGACCTTGTGGATATCAGCGAAATGCTTTGGGAAGTAGGAGACGGTGAAATAGCCGCTGCCCTTCACAAACTCCCACGTGTAGCGTTCGGGCTTGATGAACGCAAAGTACGCGGGCTTGCTCCAAATCATCCCTTCCGCACCGTACATGACCGTGCAGCCATTGAAATGTTCTGGCGTGCCAGCTGTAAAGATTCCGAGTTCTTTTCCAACGTTTGCCATGATTGTCCCTTTCTGTTGTATATACATCATTTGGAGAAGAGAAAAGCCCTCTCCAAACATTTACCTAAACATTTACAGCGATTGAAGCTTCAACAGGGCATTCTCTAGCGCCTTGACCGTTTCGGCGCCAATGGCCTCCTCGTATTCGTGCTGAGCTTCCTCCCAAAGTTTCCCGGCTTTCGAGCAGGTTCTTTTTCCGCTTTCGGTCAAATAGAGCCTTTTGTCACGGGTGCCCGGCTTCCGCTTGTCCTCAAGGTATCCGCTTGAAAAGAGGCTCTTGAGGCTACGGGCAAGTGTCGAACGCTCGAGCTCGGCAAGCTCCGCAAGTTCGCTGACGCTGCATCCGGGGTGAAGCCCCACTTGGTGGAGGAGGGAGTACTGGCGCACGGTCACGCCGGACGGGCTGAGCTTGCGGTCGTAGAACCTGATGACATTCTCGGCGCTTCGACGCATCTTCAAGCAGTGGCAATTCGTATTCGTGATCAACTTGCCCATGGCTTCTGGCCCACCTCCATTTTGTTGTATATACATCATAATAGCGTTTCTGCTTGGGAAAGCAAGTTCGAAATTCGAGGGAAATGCCAACTCAATAAGACAACGTTAGGCAACGGGACCCTCAAAAGACGGGCGGAAACAAAGAGCAATTGCCATCTTTGGGTAATCGAGATTGCATGAAGGTTGAACGGGAGGTTGTATGACCCCAAATTAATCAAAAGCAGGTCAACCCGAAAATGCGAGCTGACCTGCTGTTTTGCTCTGGTCGGGTGGACAGGATTTGAACCTGCGACCCCTTGACCCCCAGTCAAGTGCGCTACCAAACTGCGCCACCACCCGTTTGGATGTCCCTGAGGACAATTGAGAATTGTAAGTCCAACGCGGGAGTTTCACAAGTCGGTTATCTCTCAGGCGGCGTTTGGCATTACCGAATGGGGCATGTGAGCGGTGCAAAGGGAAAAGTTGCGAAAGTTGAGCATGCAATTGAAGCTATGGCAAGGTGCAGATTGAGCAGTCGGTCGATGATAGGTTTTGTCTAGGTGTCAACGGAACAGATCAGGTGGACGTCGGCAGTCTGCCGAAACCGACAGTTCCGGCTCGGTGTCAACGGAGCCAATAGTTGCCAATGCCGCGCCTGTCTCCGAGCTTTCGGGGACACTTCTCAGGTTCCCTCGGTCTTGCGGTAAGTTTTCGTCAAAAAATTTTATTAACGGATATGGAGACTTTCTAATTCCCCAACTTCCCAAACATCTTATCTGGCGTGGAGAAGTGCCTAAAAAATCTGAGCAAGGGTGGGAAAGAACAAAATAATATCTCTATAAATCAACTTTAGATTTTTGGATAAAACAACTATAATTGTTCGATATTAGGTATTACCGGCGCAAATGAGGAAAAGATATTATCCAATAAAATGACCTAGAAACCCTTTTTCAAGCCCGTTTACGGTCTCGCTGGCTGAGAATAAGTGGCAATTGAAGATATGGGGAGTAATATTTTGCAAAAGTTGTATGAGGTGTCGTTTCGTATTTGAAAATTTAGTAGTTGATTATTGATTTTCATGTTATACGTATACGATGCATGGAAGATAGCCGAGTGGGGCGCTGGTTTCGCTCGGGCTTAAAGTGTGAGAGCAAAGGAGCGTTTGACCATGGCAGGTATGGTTACCGGAGTTAAGGCATACGCCGTCAAGAAGGTGCTTGGCTACCTTAACGAGAACCCTGAGAAGGGCTTTGACAAGATCATGAAGCTCGTTGGCATGATGGATGACACTGACTTCTTCAAGGGCCAGCGCGACGTCATCGAGAACGTGCTCCACAATCCAGACAGCAATTGGTACAAGTTGATCATGAGCCTTTGGGATGACGTAGACCCCAACATCCGCGCCGCCCTCTTCGAGAAGTTCATCGTCAACGCCACCATTTTCGGTTCCCAGAAGCAGGAGCAGACCAAGGCGCAGTATGGCGTGAACGTTCCCTGGGCAATCCTCATGGACCCCACCACCGCATGCAACCTGCACTGCACGGGATGCTGGGCCGCTGAGTATGGAAATCAGCAGAGCCTTTCCTTCGACGATCTCGATAGCATCATCACCCAGGGCAAGGAAATGGGCACCCACATGTACATCTACACCGGTGGCGAGCCCCTGGTGCGCAAGAAGGATCTCATCGCGCTCTGCGAGAAGCATGACGATTGCGAGTTTCTCTCGTTCACCAATGCAACCCTCATCGACGATGCGTTTGCCAAGGAAATGGTCCGCGTTGGCAACTTCATCCCGGCCATCAGCATCGAGGGCTACAAGGAGACCACCGATGCACGCCGTGGCGAGGGCACCTATGACAAGATCATGAATGCCATGGAGATCCTCCGCGAGAACAAGTGCCTGTTCGGCGTTTCCTGCTGCTACACCTCTCAGAACACCGAGGTCATCGGCAGCGAGGAGTACTTCGACTTCCTGGTCGACCAGGGCTGCAAGTTCGCATGGTTCTTCACCTACATGCCCGTCGGAGTCGGAGCCCCAACCGACCTCATCGCCTCTGCCGAGCAGCGCAAGTACATGTATGATGCAGTGCGCAGGTTCCGCCAGACCAAGCCGATCTTCACGATGGACTTCTGGAACGACGGCGAGTTCGTCGATGGATGCATTGCCGGTGGACGTTACTACCTGCACATCAATGCCCACGGAGATATCGAGCCTTGCGCATTCATCCACTATTCCGACACCAACATCCACGAGCACACTCTGCTCGAGGCTTATCAGAGGCCTCTGTTCCAGGCTTACAAGGCCAACCAGCCGTTCAATGAGAACATGCTGCGTCCTTGTCCTGTTCTCGACAACAAGGATGCTCTGGCGAAGATGGTTCACGAGACAGGCGCCCATTCCACCGACCTCACCGAGGCGGAGGATGTCGACGATCTGTGCGCCAAGTGCCACGATGCAGCCGATGCCTGGGCACCCGTTGCAGACGAGCTTTGGGCAAACGGCCACTGGATTACCAGCAAGCGCCGCAAGCAGAATGCTTCCAAGGTCTACAACGACCCCAACAAGCAGTAGGTTCTCTGCTCCAAGATCAGACATGCAGCCCGGGTGCCGGCGAGGTCGGCGCCCGGGTTCTTTTCGTTATTGTTGGCGTGGTTTTTGTCCGGTGCCAAACGTAGACTATGGTTTGACGCTTGCATCCTGACCCCCGTTGCGGGTGGCATTCCGGTTAGTGTCAGGTGTTACTATTGTCAGGTGCATTTATCACCGCATGTAGATGTATTCATTGTCCGGGGGGGTGTGCTTTGAACGACATGGAATCTTCCAGCTCTTCTGAAGAGCTGGCTGGCGCTCGGAAGAAGCGCACTGGTGAAGACAGGATCTTCACTATTCCAAACCTCCTCTCGTTCATCAGGCTTCTGATGATTCCGGTTTTCTTCTGGCTCTATGTTTTCGCAGGTCAAGAAGTTGCCGGGATGATAGTGTTCGCCGTTGCGGCTTGCACCGATTGGGTAGATGGAACGGTCGCGAGGGCAACTAACTCCGTGACAAAGTTGGGCAAGACACTCGATCCACTTGTCGACCGCATCCTAATAATCTTCGGCGTCATTGCCGTCGTGGTCGTGGGGAGGATGCCCCTGTGGATCATGATCTTGGTGTTCGCCCGTGACATCATTCTCGGCACCCTTTCGATTTACATGAAGAGGGTGCACGGCAACGATTTCACGGTTTCATACGTGGGTAAGTTCGCCACCGCGTTCATGATGGTCGCGTTCTGCATGCTCATGCTCAACTGGCCGATTGTGCCAGGGCTGGGTTGGTTCGAGATCTCATGGCTGCCCGGATTCGGCGCAGAGCCATACTCTCTCGGGATCTTCCTCGCATACATCGGCGTTGTCCTGCAATGGACCGTCGCAGTTATTTACCTTTACAGGGGAATCCGTTACGGCACGACGGCAAAGGACCATGGGATGTCCACCAAGGCCGATGCGGGCTCAGCGGAGTAGAAGATGGTGGACGAGAACAGAAAGATTCCCCCGCAGGGTGGTTCCATGGAGAATGGCTCCCCGTTGTCAAACGGCAGCGTCTCCAACGGTGCTCCCAACGGTTCCGGCAAACCCTCCGGTAGTTCAAAGGGCGGAAAGCCGGTGAGAAAGCCAATCGATGGGGGAGACGTTTCGGCGACTGCTGGCAAGCGCGCCCATTCCTCCAAGAACGGGAAGCCGTCCAGAACTTCAAGGAAACCGGTCAGAACTCCAATCGACCGGAGCGGCGGACCTGCTCGCAAGAAGGCCAAGAAATATTCGGGAAACTCAGGCATCAATAACCGCAAGAAAGGCTCAGAAAACCGCAAGCAGATCTCGAGAAATCAAGGTCATCAGGTCCCTGGTAAATCCGCGGGGCTTTCCGGAAGCCAGTACTATGCGAACCGCAAGAAGGCGAATCGACCTTCTGGCATGAAAAAGAAGGCTCATGATAATGCCAAGCATCCTTCTGAAAGCCATCAGCAGCTTTCGGGGATTTCCGAATCGCCAAATCGCAGGAAGGTGACTCAGGTTCCTTCCGGACCTAGAGTTCGCCGTGTGGATATCTCAGGGAATTCCAAGAAGGTCAAAGCCAACGGCGGGAAGAAAGCCCGCACCTATAGTCCCGCTGTGCCGAAGGCGAGCAGAAGGGGGACTTCGCACAACCCTAAGTTGCCCACGGGCTCTCCGGAGCTCTCAGGTGCGGATAACCTTGGGATAGAAGACGATGCCTCAGTTCCCGGATCCACCAAGAAGCACACTGCCCGAAACATCGTCATCGTCGTGATCGTGGTGATCGCACTGTTTTTCTGCATCGATGCAATCGGGTCTGCGGGAAAGATTCACAACGGGGTCAAGATCGGGACGCTGGATGTTGGCGGGATGACCGAGGCGGAAGCTGCCGAGCTCGTCAATGATACCTACGGCCCTATAGTGGAGAATTCCGATATCTTGATGTACGCCTCAGAGGCCGACAAGGAGTCAACCGACGATCCTGTGGAGATCACGTTCGACTATGAGACTCTCGAGGAGTACAACACCAATCCTCCAGAAGGCGCCTCATTCACGATTTCCCCCGGCACCATTGGGGCAACCGTAGATGGAGAGAAGCTTGCCGACGAGGCCTATCAGGTGGGAAGGGGCACCGACTTCTTCACTGGCAGGATCATGGCCGGCACTGTTGGGGTGAGCATAGATGTGAGCCCCACCATGGACGATTCTTCGGTGAGCGCGCTCGAGATGCTGTTGACCAGGTCCCTTGGTGAACCGATGGTCAACCCCGGGATCAAGTTCTCCAATGGCAAGTTCACTGTCACGGAGGGCAACGATGGGTACGTGGTCAACGAGAGCGAGTTCGAGGCCGATCTCGTCAATGCGCTGATGTCGGACGAGCGGTCCTTCGTCATCCCCATGCAGGAATCGAAGATGGAGGTCGACTCAGCCCCAGCGGAAGAGGCGGCGAAAACTGCACAGGATGCCATCTCCGATCCGGTGACCCTCAAATTCGAGAGCGCCTCCTGGGAGCTTGACAGCGACGCACTCGGGGGCCTCGTATCCACGTTCGTTGAAAAGGGATCCATGGGAAACGAGCTTGTCCCATACATCAGCTTGGACAAGGTGGAGAGCTACGTTCCGACTCTCGAGGATATCGGCAACCTCGGAAAGCCTGCCGAGAACGTCCAGTTCTCCTATGATGGCGAGAAGCTCAGCTACGTCGAGGGCACGAACGGGATCGTTCCAGACTATTACTCTGTTACCAAGAGGATGAACGCTATCGTGTTCGGCGACGAAACTCTGGTCGACAAGTCCGGGGAGGAGCCCGACGACAAAGTTGGCGAGAGCAAGGCGACGGACACTTCTGCCAACGATTTGCAACGTGTGATAGAGATGCAGCTCGTTGAGAGCTACCCGGAGATGACATACGAGGATGCCCACAAGCTCGGATTGGACAACGAGCTCATCGGCGAGTACAGGATAGAGTACTCGAATTCCTCCTCAAACAAGGTGCACAACATCAAGCTGCTCTCATCTACCCTCACCAACACGGTCATTGCCCCGGGGGATGTCTTCAGCATCAACGAGATCGCAGGCGAGTGCAACGAGGAGAAGGGGTACAAAGAGGCCGGGTCGATTGTCTCCGGCGATCTCTCATCGGAGATAGGCGGTGGAATCTGCCAGGTCGCTTCCACGATATTCGATACGGCGTACTATGCCGGTTATCCCATAGTGGAGCGCCACAACCACTCGAGGTTCATATCCACCTATCCTGACGGTCTGGATGCCGCAATATCCTGGCCATACCTCGACCTGAAGTTCCAGAACGATACAGACAACTACCTCCTCCTGCTCCTCGATTGCGATGACACTGGAGTGACCTGTTCGCTTTGGGGAATCAGCCCCCATCGCAAGGTAGAATCCGAAGTCACGAATGTGGAGGAGGGAGAGGAGTACTCCACCGAGTACGAAGTCGACGAGAGTTTAGAGCCGGGCACCGAGCAGGTCGTCACCGAGGGGCACGACGGTCACATCACGACGGTTGTTAGGAAAACCTACGATTCTTCCGGCAATTTGATCTCAGAGGACACCTTCGTTTCGGATTATCTGCCCGAGAATAAAGTGATAGTCACAGGACCTGATCAGTAGCCAAAGAGCATTGGCGTTATCATCAAGACATGTTTGGATTAAGAATAGATCCGATGGTGCACTGATGACTTCCACTTCGGAAATTTGCGAACGCCACATGGAGAAGGAGGAGGCATTGGGAGTAGATTCCGAGATTTCGGTATCTACCGAGGCTGGCTCTTGCTCTAATTTTGAGGCCGGAGCGGCGGTTGAATTCTCTCAGCATCCTGGTATTGCCAAGCGCTGGACAGTATTTCTGCTCGGCCTTTTCATGGCGCTTTCCATTTCCCTGGGTGCCCCATTTAGCGCAGATGCTTCTGTCAACGGCACCGATGTCATTGGCGACAGCACCC
>JBMNUL010000005.1:0-44395 GCA_050946255.1 Coriobacteriales bacterium
CTCCGGACGAGGTCAGGCGCGACCTTGAGGGCATGCAGACCATGCGCACCCTTGGGAACAACATGGCATGGATTCTGAAGTGCATTGAAGCTGGGAAGAAAGAGGGGATATTCTACCCGGGCCTCACGGAGCCCAAGGAGTTCACGAACTTCATTCGCTAGGCTATAAAGTTTGCTCTTAACGAAACCCGTCCGAAATGCTTGCAGGATGCTATTAGAACTTCAAAGTTTTTAGCTCGCGGGACAAGTTCGAAATTCTCGCAGGACGCAAACGAAATCCAAGTTGGACTCAAACGAAATCCAAGCTGGACTCAAACGAAATCCAAGCTTGACTCAATCGAAAAAACCAAAGGCTGTCCGTGATATTTTCCGGGCAGCCTTCTTTCATGCAATATGTCAGTTCGTCATTGATTTCGCGTCTTCGGAGCCTTGTGTCCTGTCGATTGAATTGCCCTGGACTAGAAGCGGTCGAATCCTCAATGTGGCCAATATCTCAACCTGTCACATCTTTGGAGCGTTGATGCTCTCTCACAAGTTGACAATCAACAGCCCGAAGATCAGTCCGACGATCACAGCTGCCGTGGGCTTCTTTGAATGGAACAGCATGAAGGATTCCGGGAGTATCTCCCCGAACAGCACATACAACATGGCCCCGCTTGCAAACGCCAAGCTCATTGACAACCAGAACATGTCGATTGCCCCAAGCACGAAGCCGATGACCGCGCCGACGACCATAGTGAAACCCACCAGCGCTGCAATGCCAACTGTCCTTCCCTTGCTGTAGCCAGAGTGCAGGAACGGGATTGCCAAGGACATCGACTCTGGAATGCTGTGGAGTCCTATCAGAATGGAGATCAGGATTCCCGAGCCGATGAGCGAACCATCTGGAATTGCAAAGGACGCTCCCACGCTCATTCCCGCCGGGAGGTTGTGCATTGCGATTGCAATGGCCATCACAATCCCCGACATCTTCAGGGACTCTTTGGTGTGGCCTTCGGCAAAGTTGTGCCCGTGCACGTGGGCATGGTGAGCCACTGCGTCGTCATGATGCTGCAGGTGCGCTTCCTTGGCGGCATCGTCTAGGGCGTTGGCGATGAGCGGGTCGTCGAGGGCGCAGCAATGTGCCCGCTTCTCAGCCCTCATGTCGACCACATGGCCAAGTACCCCCACAACAGCGGCACCTGCCGAGACAAAGGCAACGACGGCAACCACATGCGGTATCCCGGATTCGAGCTCGAGGGCCTCTGGTATGAAATCGAAGCAGATTATCGACAGCATGAGTCCAGCCGCGAAGCTCAGGAGGATGCTGACCGTGCGGTTGGACTCGATGTTGAAGAGCGTGGCGATTAACGCGCCAAGCACTCCGCTTCCAATTCCGGTTATGCAGGTTACAAGTAGTAGACAGACGAGCGCAGACATTACATTCCGAAGCTCTCGTCAAAGTTGGGGAATCCGCCTGCTCCGAAAGGCGACATCTGGGGGATGCTATCCGGGGGAACCTCAATGTCGTTCGTGGTCACCTTGGCTGTCTCGAGCAACCACTTGTGGGCCTTGAGCCTCCTGGCAACCTCCTCGACTGCATACATCCGATGCGTTTCCTCGAACTGCTTCTTGGCATCTTCCTCATGTCCCGGAGCGAACGCCTTGTAAGCCTCCTCGATGTCATCATCGGTGAGCTCGCCGAGCTTCACTTCGAAGAGCTTGTCGAGGGAGAATCCCTGCCGGATGATCTCGCGGGCGCTCATCATGACCTGCATGTTGAGCTGTTGCCTGTCGATTCCCTGCTCTTCAATCATGTCGTCTATGGTCTTGCCCTGCTGTGCCAGCTGGGTGCGCATGTTGTTGTAGATGCTGTTTGCAGCAGCCTCGTATATCTCGTCGTTGATCTTTCCCTGGAACCTCTCGGAGAGCTTGGAATCGACGATTGCGCTCATTTCCTGCTGTGCCTGCTTGTCAACGGTGGCCTCGAGCTCCTCGCGGATCTGCTTGCGCAGTCCCTCGACGTTTCCTGCCTTGGGAACATTAACCTCGACCCACGCGTTGGAGATCTTCGGCACCATCTGACGCTGGAAATCCTTGACCTCGACCGTGGTGTTGTAGGTCTCCGTGTCGTCGAGGTCGCCGGTGTAGTCCTTGGGGGCCTCGAAGTCGAAGTTCTTCTTCTCGCCGACCTTCATGCCCACGATGTGGTCGATGAAGTCCTTGGGCATGTAGTCGTAGCTGAGCTCGAGGAGCCTTCCCTCTCCGCAAAGCCCTGGGACCTCCTTGCCGTCTTTGGTGGTTTGCATGTCGATGGTCACGAATTGACCGAGCTCGCAGGGCTCTCCCTTGTCGTCTTTGCGCTTGTAGGTGGTGTTCAGCTCTGCGATTTGCTCGATGCGCTTGTCGATGGCCTCCTCAGGGATCACATAATGTGGAACGGTGACCTCAACGGGATCATAGGAGGTGAGCTCGTACTTGGGCTTTAGCAGCGCGTGGATCGTGAACTCGAAATCCTCGTCACGATGCGGGTCCTCGTTGCTGGAGCATTCGGGCTCGAACGCAAGGTCGAGGTCCGCCTCTCTGCTGATGACGATTGGGGAGAGCCTTCCCATCACGTGGTTCTTGAGAAGGTATTCGAACTGCATGTCTCCCATGGTCTTGCGGAGATAGGTCTCTGCATCTTCGCCCTCGGGAATTCGGATCCTTGCATTCCTGGCGATGATTCCAAGTGCTGCGTCGATCGCCTCGTTGACGTCCTCGCCGTCGAAGGTGACATAATACTCGATCTTCGTGTGCTTTATCGGCTTCTTGATAATCTTTATCGGTTCCATGGCTGCTGCTCCTTGTTTTTGACAACCGGCTGCCACTGCCGGGTAAATTCGCGTAACGACAACGATATCCCTTGATTTGCAATTAGTCCAGAAACATTAACAAAGGTTGTGGATAACCGTGGACATATTTACTGGCGGCGTGTCCAAATTTCCATGAATGGCATATCAGATTCATGTTGGTTTCGTGCCGAATAGATAGGGACCCTCGACTACTTCTGTCAGTAATATAATATGATGCTGAGCACAAGCTACACACTCGAACAGCAAGTCGAGCCGAGGCTAGTGCCCTGGCATCATCTCAACAAGACGGGAGAAAACATGGCTGATCAGCAGAACAAGCCGGCAAATCTCAACATCACGGCTAAACCGGAAGACCTCAAGGGCGTGTATGCCAACATGTCCATCATCGCGTCGACTCCTTCAGAGTCCCGCATCGATTTCATCTACAACGATCATTCCCCGAGCCCCGACAACAACGCTCCGTCCTATCTGGTCTCACGCGTAATCTTGTCGCACAATCAGCTCGTCGCGCTCTACAACGCTCTTAACGAGCATCTCGAGAAGAATCCTGGCCTGAGGGGCCAGTAGCAACTTCGACGAGTTGCGGCAAGGTACCGTCGGGCTTATAACGATGAGTTGCGGCAAGGTACTTTCGCACTTGGAAAAATTGCATGAACTAGCTGCGGATTCTGAACCCCCATGGGTTTTGGGTCCGCAGCTTTCAGATTATCCGGTCTCCAGTGATCTCCTCGTACCTGGATTTCATGAGGTTGAGGATAAAGACGTCCAACCTGAGTCTCTCTCCAACCGGTGTATCAGGTGGGAACTTGCTGGTGGCCCTGTAGTATCTGTCCTCGATTGACACGATCTTGTCGTCCTGTGCGTGCTTGTCCGCATAGCAGACTATCGACGACTCGGTGAAATCTCTCGGGCACACTCCCATGAACCCGTCGTGGTCCAGCACGATTTGCGCCAATGCGTCGTAGCCACGCTCGCAGAGGAAAGTCCTCCCTTTTCTGGAGTGGACCCTCTCGACCCTCTTGATGTCGTGGAGCATCCCACCGCTAGCGCAAAGCTCGGTGTCGAGATGATATCCATGTCCGTTCAGATTTCTCGCCATCCTCCGGCAAATTCGCGAAGTCGTCGCGCAGTGCTCTCTCACATTCTGGGGCGTCTGGGCTTCGTCGAAGAGTTCCTCGCATCTCGAGAGGGAAACGCCCCTCTGCCTTGCCGCGTTGGCCAACAGCGCACTTGGGCCAGAAGGGTCGGATCCACGTAGAACGGTTCCGCTATCGTTGGTTTCCACAATCGTGGGGGAGAGCTTCTCGGCGAATTCTGCAGAGCCGGTCGTGCCGTTCTCAGGTTCATCCGCTTTCAACTTCCCGGCCTTCAGCATGTCGGCCAATAAATTTGCCCGAACTGCAATCGGAAATCCAGACTCACCCTCTAATCGAGGAAGCGTAGCGTCGTTCGAACTGAGCGAGGATACGACTTCGAAGACCGTCGAGGGTTTGACGGACGGCATGTCGAACGGGAGAATCGCAATTCCATCTATTTCCCCGTCTCGACCAGATTCTCTAAGGGCAATCTCCAGCGCAGCGGCGACTTGTCCCGCGAATGAAGTCCGATTCGATTGGACCAGGGTGGTAACGTTTCCGTCTAGGCACGTTGCGACATCGCCGTCTGTTTCTCCAGAGACCACGTAGACATGTTCGGCGCCTCCATCCAGAAGCGTTCGAGCTGTCATCTCCACAGCTGGGAACCCATTCACGTCGGAGAGGAACCCAAAATCCGATGGACCGTCTCCGTTGGAAGCCACACCATTTGTCACGATTCCGATAAAGCGCATTGCCGCCTCTTTCCAGTTCTCGCCACGCTGAAGTTTCGCATCGCATCTGTTTTCGCGGAACTTGCAGGTCTTGAATGCAAGCACATTGAAATTACACTATATTAGCGAATGGATTCATGATTGATCATTTCGCGATTGGCAGGCGATAAAGCATGGACAAGAAGGACCGCAAGTGCTCGAACTGCAAGTTCCAGATTGCGAATTACTGTGGCAATCTCCTATATCTTGCCTCGATAGGGTCCGACGATACATATGTGGAGGTAGAGCCAGACTTCCATTGCGAGTTCTGGACCAAGTATCCATATCCCAATGAAGACGATCTCTCTGGAGAGCGTCCGAAATACATGAATCCCAGCAGCTGATTCCTCACGGGTTCTCAGTGATCTTTTTTGTAGCAGGGAAAATTCTCCCGCCCGGGATTCCCAAGTGCTCTCAGTTTTCCGGGGCGTTATTCAAGAGCTTCAAAGCGTTTCGCAGCATCGTCTCGAGTCCGAGTGGACCATGCATTTCCTCGGGGTGCCACTGCACTCCCAGAAACAGCTTCTTCGCTGGGTCTTCTATTGCCTCGATCACTCCATCACCGGAAATCGCACTTGCGACGAATTCATCTGGTATTTCCTTGATTGCCTGATGATGCATAGAGTTGACCCTGTGAACTCCCTTTCCAATGATTTGAGCCAGCTTCGTGTTCGGAATCACCTCGACCTCGTGCGTGGGGTTGTCGAACGGCTGTCCCTGCATGTGGTTGTAGGAGTAACCAGCCCTCTGGGTTTCGATGTCCTGATATAGGTCGCCGCCGAAGGCGACGTTCATGATCTGCGTCCCCCTGCAGATGCACAGTGCCGGAACGTCTAGCTCATGTGCACAGCGCAGCATGGAGATCTCGAAGTCGTCGTATTCGATCGAGGTGGGGCTGAGGGTGGGGCTGGGCTCTTCATCAGTGTAGGTGGACGGATCGATGTCGAAACCTCCGAGTGCCATGACGATTGAAGCGCCTTCTATATAGTGGATCATGTCGGAGCGATCGATCAGGTGGGGAAGGTAGACCGGCATGGCGCCAATTGCCTGAATGATGTCGGGAAAGGATCTCGGCACCTCATAGTTCCGCGAAATAGAATTGTACCTGGGTGAAAGGACGATGATGGGTTTCCCACAAGAAAGCAGCGCCAAATCTATTCATCTTCCTTCAGATATCCAGGTTAGCATTACCAGACGATTATTGCATTTGCATTCGGGCTCTTGGCTCAACCCTGTGCATTCTACCGCTGAATTTGCCTTATAGCGTTGTGATTGGAGAGAGTAATGGTATACTCTCAATTCAGTTTTGCCACCGATGGTGGGTGTCGCCTAGTTGGCTAAGGCGCCAGATTGTGGCTCTGGAGATCGAGGGTTCGAGTCCCTTCACCCACCCCAGCTCGTTTTCCCGCCAGGCTGATATGACCTGGCTTTTTTCAAAGGATATACCGGGGTCCATGCCCAGATATTCGAAGCGCCCTGCTCCGATAGCCGCTTGCCGCGACTCCGAAATTTATCATTGCAAATATTCGAAAAGATAATAGAATGCTTTTGGGCCGTTAGCTCAGATGGTAGAGCAGGGGACTCTTAATCCCAAGGTCAGGGGTTCGACCCCCCTACGGCCTACCACGTGTAAACTGCAGGTCAATCCGTTAGCTCGGGTTGGCCTGCTTTATTGTTATTTGGTCGATATAACCTCAGATACAACCTAAATGCAATCTCGATGCTCGTCAGATGCCATTTTCATCTGGCCTGTTTTCTCGTTATTTGCGCTCTTCCTCTTTCCGACCCTCCAAGTTACAAGATGTTGTGCGAGAATTGAGACATGTGATTGTCTAGGATTAGCTAATAGCGTGTTTTATCATGACCGGTACTTGGCGGGCGGCAATACGATGCAAAGGATTTTCTTTACGGCAGACCTTCATCTCGGACACGAGCAGATGCTCCATCAGATGGAACGTCCCTTCTCCACTGTCCAGGAGATGAACGAGGGTCTGATATCAAACATAAACCGCACCGTATCCCCGTGCGACACGCTCTATATTCTCGGGGATATTTCCTACAAGATTCCACGCGAAGAATCCGTGAAGCTGGTCTCGCAGATCAATTGCAACGACATCAGGCTGGTCAAGGGAAACCACGACAAGGATTACTCGGGGATGGGCTTGTTCACGTCTATCGAGGACTACACCGAGTTCAAATACGGCAGGGATAACAGGAGATTCTGCCTATTCCATTTTCCGATACTCTACTGGGCTGGGCAGCGCGGAGGGTCTATCCACCTGCACGGGCACATTCACAGCAAAGGTGACGAGTACAACATCAAGAACCTAAAGCGCGGAGTGCTCAGATACGACGTGGGGGTAGACGCCAACTCCTATCGTCCGATCTGCATCGACGAAATCATCTCACTGGTCAAGCGTTATTCTTGGTAACCTCGGGTAGTGTCTGCGGAGTTACCAGTCGTGTGCTAGCGCTTGCTGTATTTCGTCGTCTTGATGGTCCCTACGGCACTTCTTGCAGCCGGTCATGATTCCAAGTCGACCAGCATCAGGTAGACGTTGTCCCTAAGTCGCTTCGCCGTGCTCCTGGTGATTTCCTCCGAATCCTGCATGTCATCTATCTCATCGAGCTCCATGTGATATGCCATGCGTTCGATTTCGAGGGTCTTCTGGGAGGTGCGTGCGTAAACGGTCGTGTTCATCTGAGTCGTGTTCAGGCCATATGCAGAAGACAGGTATGGCATGAGAACCTCCTTGACCATTTCCTTGGGGAACGTGGAGTCCTCGTCGAGGAGCAGGTCGTCCAGAAATTCAATCGAGGCCTGAACGCACAGCGACCTGGCACCTCCGCTCCTTCTCTTCTGCTTTTTCCCAACCAACCTGCAGAAGAATCTTCCCAGCGAGTTGAACATGACCTTGATCATCGTGGGAAGATGTCCGAGCACAAGGGCCAGCATCCCCACAATCTTGTTCTTATGGGTCAGATATCCGCGGTACCTGGCGATTCGAATCATGTTCCTGGATATATCGACGTCGTCGTAGCGTCCCTCGACCTTTGCCTTCAGCAACGCATTCTGTTGAGCCTCGAGCACAAGGAGCCTGAGCCTGATCATGTCGTCGGAATCTATATCGGATTCAGTCCTGATTCGGTTGATTCTGTCGTTATATCCCCTCACGACAGTTCTAACTGCGCGATGGTTTTCCTCGTCTCGGATCTTGAGGAGCTTCTCGATCACGTTGTTGCATATCTTGATCTTGGCCTCGGCGATTTTGTCCTCCGAGTCGACCGTGTTCTCTGCAGCCTCATTCTTTGGTACTGGAGCCAACACTGGGAGAAGGAAGTTGGCCAGGAGAAGCGTTACGAGAATGACCCCGGAGGCCATGAATATCAGGAGGTCTCTTTCGGGGAATGCTGCTCCGGAGTTCAGGTAATAGGGAATCGAGAACATGACCGAGAGGGTGATGGCTCCCTTTGGGCCTCCAACAGTGAGGATACCCGTGCTCTTCATGAGTTTTCCCATCCCCATCGTGCCGTTGCGGATGCTCTTCCTGTTCGAGACCCTCTCCATAACGGCAATCCAGATAAACCTCACCAAGATGACCACTGCGGAAAGTATCAAGATGTAGATGAGAAGCGTGACGTTGTCGAAGTCCGTCGCGGCAAATTCTCCGAACATCGCCTTGGGGAGTTGCATTCCCAGCATCACGAAGACTATTCCGTTCAGAACGAACGTCAGCACGGACCAAACACTTGATGACACGATGCTCTGCTTTGCGCTGCTCGGCCCTATCATTTTTTCGGTTGACAGACTCAGGACGATTCCGGCTGCCACCACTGCGAGTATGCCGCTAACGCCAATATTGTTGGCGATGAGGTATACGAAGAAGGGCGTAAGAACATCGAAGAGCACGTGCGATGTGATGGTATCGAGTCCCGACTCATGTAGTTTTTTCTGGATGAAGTAGATGATGCCCGCGAGTATGATTCCGATGATTATCCCCCCAAAGAACTCGATGAGGAATTCCAGGGTGGCATCGAATACGGAGAATTCTCCGGTAACAGCTGCGGTAATGGCGAAGCTGAACGAGACAACGCCCGTGGCATCGTTTATCAGCGCCTCTCCTGAGAGCATCGAGCTCTCCTTGGGGTCCAGCTTTGCAGCTGCCTTAAGAGATGCCACTGCAACCGCATCTGTTGGTCCAAGTGCCGCGCCAAGCGCGAAGGCTGCCGGAAGCGAGATAGAGGGTATGAGCGCATGGATGATGAATCCGACCGCAAATGTTATCGCGATGACGAGCCCGATTGCCAGGAGGGCGATTTTCCCGCGGTTCTTCCAGAGCCCAACCTTGTCAACGTGCTTCGCGTCGTTGAAGAGCAACGGCGCGATGAACAATACCATGAAGAACTCAGGGTCAAGCGAAATATTGACCGGTACGGTCATGAAGAGCGCTATTACCAGCCCGAGGGCAATCTGAACGAGCGGGTAGGACACTTTAGGTAGCAGCCTACTGATGAACGACGATGCCAACACCGTTGCGGCAAGTATCAATACGAATTCGAAAGTTTCCAAATAGCTCTCCGTCAATAAGGGTTCATGGTCGAGTAGATGTTCCCCGTGCCTCAGTGGATGACAATGATTATCACGAATGTGGCTGATGCAAGACCAGCGGGGTTCCGGGCGGGTTCTTCAACTGGCACCTTGTTTCGTAGGCTGCTGCGCGCATGACATTTCCATTGCCAGCTACATTTTATGATAACTGGTTATTGGATTTCTGAAGTTAACATTTGATGTCAGCAGATGGAAACAACCGCTGTTTTCTCGATTATTGTTGGCATATTAACGAGGAGCAGGGGAGAGCTTCGCCATGAGATTGTCGACAGGTGGAACCAGGGGGCTTCTCCAAGAGATTGTTGCCGCAAGGAGCAGGGGGGAGCTTGGCCATGAGATGAGGTCGCGAGGACTCTAATCCTCCTCGTCAGCTTCGTTGTCCCCCTCGTCCATGTCCTTCATCTCGATGAACATGTAGATGATCTTTGTGAGGATCTCACGCTCTTTTTCGGATCTGGAGAGCATTAGATCGTAGCACTTGGCCATACGGCTCCTCTCGTGATCGGAAGTCGGGTCCAGATATTCGAAGACATCAACCAGCTCGATGTCCAACCCCGATGCAATTTTCGCCAGGGTATCCACAGTGATGTTCTTCTCGCCCCTCTCGACCTGCCCGATGTATGTTGGGTGAAGCCCAGATTTCTGTGCGAGCTTCTCCTGAGACATTCCCTTCGCCACGCGGAAACTGCGAAGCCTCCGCCCAAGCGCCAACGTCAAGTCGCTCATATTTCCTCGCTTTCGTATCGTTTGTTATCGGGGCATAGATTGGATATCTAGTCTGTGTAACTATGCATGATTAACAGAATCATGTAGTAAACGAAAACTCGAATCAACAGACTATAAATATAGAAAGCGAGAAAATCTAAAATCTATAGTAAAGATTATCCAGTTTATCGATATTCTTAGATATTTAGTAGCAGCTTCAATTGCTGGGTTTACTTCTCTTGGAAGGGTATCCCCTCAAGGGACATCTTGATGCAAGATACGAGCTTCTCCTCGCTGAAGGGTTTTCCCGTCGACATCCACGAGGCAATTATCGTTGAGATTCCAGCTGCCGCGAAAATCGGGTAGAACCTCTTGAAGTCTTGGTCGGAATTCTCGTCTAGGTTCCCACAGGTTTGGGGAAGGGTGGCGAACACCCAAGCGCATTTCTCGATAACGAACCCCACAAGATCGTTGTCTATCAGAATCTGGAAGAACTCGGAGTTGTCGGTTATCACCTTCATGCATGCATTGGCAAGCTCTTCTGCGGTGAGCACAGGGGCGAGGTTCTCAGAATCCAAGGTATCGCGCACGAGCTCCTCGATGTACCTTTTCAACACATCATCGATTCTCCCGAAATTTTGATAGAACGCCGGCCTAGAGAGCCCTGCTCTATCGCACAGTTCTGTAATCGTGATCTCCCTGTAGGGCTTTTCGTTCATCAGTTCGCTCAAGGCGGTCATGAGCTTTTTCTTCGATCTGAGTGCTATGGGGTTCTCTCCCATCTGAGATCCTCCTCGGTGGAAATTCCTGTCCAAACCTTTCAGTGTCTCTCCTGAGCTTGGAAAAACACGAAATCCAACTATTGCGTAGCTATAAATCTCTAACTGAAAAATAGCATACTCGTTATTCTCTTTTGTAAACATTTTATCCGTCAATCTAAACACTCGTGTAGACAAATGGAAAATAATTCCAGATTTGAACAAACCGAATGGTTTTATTGAAATTATTTTATAAGTGGGATATCCGCGTTAATAACGGGACCTGCCGTGTTTCAAATTGTCGCCAAAGTTGGGCCGTGCAGGGGCCAATAGCATTCCAAAGGGTCCTAAGCAAGTCAAATACCAGATAGGCTTGTTCTATGTGCGCTCGTTACAACGCTATCGTTTCCCCTGCTGATGCCGGGCTATAATTTTCGAAGTCATCATGTTCGGGATTTTGGAGAATGGGCAAATGAAGGTTAAGAAGATTTTCGCAGCGCTCTTCGCCACCATGCTGATTTTGATGGTGCCGTGCGGTTCTGCTCTGGCATTAACCCAGGATTCTGCCGGAAACGGGTTCATCAGCTCGGATGACTCCAACGAAGTCGAATCCGTCGAGCATGATCTCGTCGTTTCGGATTCCTGTGCGATCGATGGGGCACAGGTCGGCTCCGACATTATTGGTGCTGGAGATGAGATCACGATTTCCAATTCCAAGGTTGGTGGAAGCATCAGGATCTTTTCCAATACCCTTGCCGTGAACTCAACCTCCGTCGGGTCCAACATCACCGCTTTCGGAAATTCGATTCAGGTTGGGGAAGGGACGACGGTCAGCGGAGTCTATGCGTTTGCAAACGATTTCACCTTCTATGGAAGCGCTAATCACATTTCGGTATATGCCAGCACGGTGACGATCGATGGTGTGGTCGATGGTGATGTGGATGTCACGGCGTCGAGCGTCACAGTTGGCCCGAATGCGAAGATTACCGGAACTCTGACCTTGAGCGTGTCCAATGCCCCGGACATCTCAACCGATGCGGAAATCGGCAACATCTCCACTTTGGAAAATCAGTCGCCGATGACCGAATTCATATCCAGCATGTTCCCCGGACTCGACTACCTTGGCACGTTCTTCCTCGCGACGATGTTCGTCTGCATAATTCTCTTCGCTCTCCTCATCCAATGGATTGGGGGCAGGGGAGTCGAAAGGTCATGCGATATCATGCGTAGAAGAACCGGCGCCATGATATTGTCGGGAGTCCTAGTAGTGGTGCTTACCCCTCTGCTGGCAATTCTGCTCTCGGTCATCGGATTCACGTTTCCAATCGCAATCGTCCTGTTATTTATGATCGGCATCCTCTCGATTCTGGCGGTTCCATACACTGCCGTCGTCACGGGGAGGATGGTCTTCAAGAGATTGAATCCATATGCATCAGCTGCGATATCCGGCCTGATCTTCGCCGCATTGATTATGGTGCCGTACGTCAACGTCGTGGTTTACCTGTGCAGCGCCGTGATAATGGCAGGATGCATGTTCCTTGGAATTCAGGAGCACTTCAGAAGGGATAGGAACCAGATGCCTCCAAATGGCTATTCTGGTTATTCTGGAGGTGGCAATTATCCCGGACAGGGACCTCAGAATCCATATGGTCCGAACTCGGGTTATGGAGACCCTTATTCATATAACGGGTATTATAACAATCCATATGGATCGAACTATGGTTATGGGAACTATCCGTATGGTCCCGACTCTGGAAATGGGAGTGAAAATAACAACCAGAACCAAGATGGCTCGGGTTATGGGAACTGGTAGCGATGACAGTTCCATCAATTGAGGATGGGGCTCATGTTGATATCATCAAGCTGTCAATCTCTAATTGGAAAAAGATGGCTTGAGAATCCTGAAATGCAGCGCAAACGCAACACCGAGAAGGCAGTGATGATGAATTGAATACTGAAGAGGTAATCAAGGTAATTGGCGGCAACCCGATCAGCGGCTCGGTAAAAATCGGGGGAGCCAAGAATTCCGTGCTCAAGCTCATGGCCGCTTCCCTCATGGCCGATGGGAAATATGTAATCGACAACGTTCCGAAAATCTCGGATGTGAAAGTGATGGCCGAGGTCATACGCACGCTCGGTGCCAAGGTCGACTTTCACGACCACACTCTTGAAATAGACACAAACAACATCACCTCGTACGAGACTCCCTACAAGCTCGTCGCTAAGATGAGGGCATCCATATCCGTGCTTGGCCCGCTCATCGCCAGGTTCGGGAAGGCCAGGGTGGCGATGCCCGGCGGTTGTCGTATAGGGTCCAGGGGCCTGGATATGCACATTGCCGCGCTGGAAGCTCTCGGCGTGGAGTTCGTGACCGAGCATGGCTACATCAACGCAAACGTCCCGAACGGGCTCAAGGGCACCGATGTCGCCCTGGACTTTCCGTCTGTTGGTGCAACCGAGAATCTCATGATGGCCTCCGTCGTCGCCGATGGGACCACCACGATAGAAAACGCCGCCAGGGAACCGGAGATCTGCGACCTGGCAGAGTTCCTCAACGAGATGGGTGCGCACATCACTGGCATGGGAACTCCGATAATCACCGTCGAGGGGACAAAGGACCTCCACTCGACCAACCACCGTGTCGTGGGGGACAGGATCGAGGCGGGGACGTTCCTCGTGGCGGGAGTCCTCGGTGGAGGCCCGCTCACGGTCTCGGGAGTGAATCCCAACAACCTCAAGCGCGCTATCGCGGTTCTCCGCCATATGGGAGTCGAATTGGAGGAGAAAGAGGATTCGATCACCGTGCAGATGCACGACCCGATCCAGCCCTGTGACATCCAGACGCTCCCGCATCCGGGTTTCCCGACAGACCTTCAGGCACAGTTCATGGTTCTCGCAACGATTGCCCATGGCAGGTCCGTGATCACCGAGAACGTGTTCGAGAACAGGTTCATGTTCGCCGATGAGATCACCCGAATGGGCGCGGATGTGAGAGTTGACGGGCACTACGCGATCATAGAAGGAGTGGAGCAGCTCTCTGGTGCTCCGGTCCGTTCGAGTGATTTGCGAGGAGGCGCAGCGCTGGTTCTGGCGGGTCTCATTGCAGATGGGGAGACGACGGTATATCAGATCCAGCATATCGACAGAGGCTATGAGGATTACGTAGGCAAGTTGGCCTCGATAGGTGCCCAGATAGAGCGTGTTTCCGTTCCTTCTGACAGCTATCCGGACGGCACCGACTAATTATTATTCAGGTTTCTGAAATTGTGTAATTTTTGTTGAGGGAGTCCATTCAAGGTTGATTTGAGCACACTCATCATCAATAAAAGCCGCGAAAAAAATCGAAGTTCCCTTTAGGTCGGGAAAATATGAGATTATGTAGCGGTTATATCTAATTGAGGTGGCTATGGTTTCAAAAAGATCTGACAAGAAGTCTTCCTCCTCTGGGATGAAAAGAGATTATTCGAGAGCCGCACATGTGAAGAGCTACTCAAGGTCTTCCCGCGGCAATCGAAACTACTCTCGCAGCCAGATTGAATACATTGCACCTGCCGCAGAGCAGAGCAGTATGGGCGGATACAGCAGGAGAGTCTCCTCCAAGAACTACGCCTCCATGCGCAAGAAGAAGAGAAGGAAGAAGAGGATCATCACCGCCGTCGTTGTCGTGGCGTTGGCAATTGTCGTAGGTGGTGCTGCTGCGGCATTCGGCTACCTCGGATACCTGAACAACCAGCTGGGTTCAGGAATCGACGATATGAACGCGCTCGACCAGGCCCTGGTGACGGATAAGTCCGATTCCGATCCTTTCTACATCCTCTTGCTGGGCACAGACGGTAGAGAAGGAGAGGATTCCTACAGGTCGGACACTATCATTCTCGGAAGGGTGGATCTGCAGGCAAAGCAGGTCGTGCTCATCTCAATTCCGAGAGATACCCGCGTCTACATCGAGGGGTATGGATACAACAAGATAAACGCTGCGTACGCATACGGTGGTGCTGCAGCTGAGGTCAATGCCGTGGAAGAGTTCGCCGGAGTGCAGATCTCGCATTACGCGCAGATAGACTTCAGCGGATTCTCCGATCTGGTAGACGCCCTGGGTGGTGTAGAGGTGGACGTGCCCATCGATATCAACGACCCAGATGCAGGCGGTTCTGTCTCCAAGGGTCTTCAGACCCTCGACGGCGAGCATGCCCTCATATTCTGCCGTTCCAGGGATACGGCAATCGGTGATTATCAGAGGCAGGTCAACCAGAGAATTTTCCTAGAAGCCCTAGCTTCCAAGATTCTCTCCTCGGATGCCTCGACCATGGTCTCCGCCATCAACGCCATTGCCGATGCGGTATCGACCGACATGGATGTCAACGAGATTTATTCGATTGCGAATTCCATGAAGGGGATGACCAGCGACAACATCTACTCCTATACCGTTCCATCCGCTACGGAGACGATCGATGGGGTGTCCTATGTTGTGGCAGATGAGACGGAGTGGAAGGCCATGATGGAGACCATCGACTCTGGTGGTCTGCCTGCAGACCAGAGCGAGGACATTGCCGGAGTTGTCTCCGAAGAGTACCAGAACTCCAACACCTCGAGCTCGGCCAGCTCCTCCACGTCTTCGTCTGATTCATCGTCGGTTGACAGGAGCTCCTACACCGTGTCCGTGAGAAACGGAGGTGGAATCGAAGGCTCGGCAACCGAGGCGGCTGACATCCTCGAGACGGCTGGTTATTCCGTCACGGAGATCGGCAATGCCAACCAGTTCGTCTACGACAGCACTTTGGTCATCTACAACGACGATAGCGATTTGGACGCCGTCAACGACATCATCTCCGAGCTG
Source organism: Coriobacteriales bacterium (assembly GCA_050946255.1). Taxonomy (GTDB): domain Bacteria; phylum Actinomycetota; class Coriobacteriia; order Coriobacteriales; family CADBOM01; genus JBMNUL01. The sequence continues at coordinate 15,589 of JBMNUL010000005.1, forward strand.
GGGAAGGGGACTGCCGTGCAGTCTGCTGGCAGATATTCCTTCGATAGCGACATACTGGTGGTAGTCGGTTCTGATTGGAGCAGTTAGGATTTCCCGTACTGATTGCAGTTAATGATTCTGAGATGGCCGGTGCGCTTGCGTGCCGGCCATTTTTCGGCTTTTCCGCAGTTTTTCAGCACGTCTATCTAGTTGCACGAAGAATTTGAACATAAATTATCAAATATCACATAATTTTCATTAAATTCAAGCACATTAATTGTTTACAAATCATTTAGAAAATCTTATAGTAAGAGACGTAGATTTTATGCAACACAACAATATGGTTATCAAACAGGCAAGACATGTTGTTTGAGGAGGAATAACAATGAGCAAGATATTGGGTATCGATCTCGGCACCACCAACTCGGCCATGGCGGTCATGGAAGGTGGAGAGCCGACGATAATAATCAACGCTGAGGGAGACCGCACCACTCCATCAGTCGTGGCTTTCAGGAATGGTGGAGAGAGAGTTGTGGGACGCGCGGCAAAGAACCAGGCCGTCACCAACCCAGAGAACACGATCTCATCGATCAAGCGTTTCATTGGACGAAACTTTTCGGAGACCGCATCTGAGCGCAGCTCGATTGCGTATAACGTCGTCAACGGAAAAGATGGTCGTTGCGATGTCATGGTAGAGGGCAAGGAGTACACCCCTGAGGAGATTTCCTCGATGGTCCTCCAGAAGCTCAAGGCCGATGCAGAGAAGTACACAGGAGGCCCCATCACCCAGGCTGTGATCACCGTCCCCGCATACTTCAACGATGCACAGCGCCAGGCGACCAAGGATGCCGGCAAGATTGCCGGACTCGAGGTCCTGAGGATCATCAACGAGCCGACTGCCGCAGCGTTGGCCTACGGTCTCGACAAGAAGGGCGTCGACGAGAAGATCTTGGTATTCGACCTCGGCGGAGGCACTTTCGATGTCTCGATCCTGGAGATCAGCGAAGGTGTGTTCGAGGTTCTGTCCACCGCAGGTGACAACCACCTCGGCGGAGACGATTGGGATATGAGGGTCGTCAACTGGCTGGCCGACAAGTTCCAGGCCGACAATGGCATCGACCTCCGCCAGGACAAGATGGCGCTCCAGCGTCTGCGCGACGAGGCAGAGAAGGCCAAGATCCAGCTGTCTGCAACTCAGCAGGTCAACATCAACCTGCCGTTCATCACGATGGATTCAAACGGCCCCAAGCATCTCGACTACACGCTGACCCGTGCAGAGTTCGAGAAGATCACCGAGGACCTGCTCGACAGGTGCAAGAAGCCTGTTGAGGCCGCAATGAGCGACGCGGGACTGTCTATGGGCGACATCGCAGAGGTTCTGCTGGTCGGCGGTTCCACCCGTATGCCGGCTGTGCAGGATCTGGTCAAGAAGCTCACCGGCAAGACCCCGAACATGAGCGTCAACCCCGATGAGGTCGTTGCACTTGGTGCTGCAATTCAGGGCGGCGTCCTCGCTGGAGACGTCGAGGGCATCCTGCTTCTCGATGTCACGCCTCTTTCGCTCGGCGTCGAGACCATGGGTGGCGTGATGACCAAGATGATCGACCGCAACACCACGATCCCCACGAGCAAGTCGGAGATATTCTCCACTGCAGCGGATGGGCAGACGTCGGTTGAGATCCACGTGCTCCAGGGCGAGCGCGAGATGGCCGCGGACAACAAGACGCTCGGCAAGTTCCAGCTGATTGGAATCCCGCCTGCGCCTCGTGGAGTGCCTCAGATCGAGGTCACGTTCGACATCGACGCCAACGGCATCGTCAACGTCTCGGCCAAGGACCTTGGAACCGGCAAGGAGCAGCAGATCACGATTTCCGGATCCACTGCGCTAAACGATGACGAGATCGACAAGATGGTCAAGGACGCCGAGATGCATGCAGCAGACGACGCCAAGCGCAAGGAAGAGGTCGAGGTCAAGAACACCGCAGACAGCCTCGTCTACTCGACCGAGAAGACGATGAACGATCTTGGTGACAAGGTGCCGGCAGATACGAAGAGCTCTGTCGAGTCCGCAATCAGCGACCTCAAGTCCGCAATCGAGGGCGGCAACGTCGAAGACATCAAGGCCAAGACCGAGGCCCTGCAGACCGCGAGCTACAAGCTGGCCGAGATCGTGTATCAGAACCAGCCGCAGGGCGGACAGCCTGGCGCAGCAGGCGCAGGCGCTCAGCCGGGCGCAGCTTCTCAGGATGGTGATGACACCGTCGAAGCTGACTACGAGGTAGTAGACGACGATAACAAGGATGAGTAATCATGGCCGAGAACACGAATTACGCCGAGAAGAAGGCGCAAGTAGACGAAGCGGTCGAGGAGGCCGCGGAGCCCGAAATCGTGGATGAGGCTGGTCAGGATGCCGAGGATGCCAAGGGGGATGCCGGCGAGGATGCCGGCTCCCCTGAGGCAGAAGAGTCGAAGATCGAGTCCGACACCGCAGCTCTAGAGAAAGAGCTAGCAGATGTGAAGGACAAGTACATCAGGCTCCAGGCAGAGTGGGACAACTACCGCAAGCGCACTGCATCCGAGAGGGCGCAGGAGCGCAGCAGGGCCAATGAGAGGCTGGTGACCAATCTGCTGCAGGTTCTAGACGATATGGAGCGTGCAATCGACAACTCTGGAGTTCCAGATGACGATCCGATGCTGACTGGTATCAAAGCCGTGTACAGCAAGTTCTCCGGAATTCTCCAGCAGGAGGGTCTGAAAGTGGTCAACCCCGAAAAGGGCGATCCGTTCGACATCCAGCTCCATCAGGCTGTCTCATCTGTAGAGGACCCATCGGTCCCCGACGATTCGGTGCTCCAGGTGTACCAGAAAGGCTACACGATGGGTGACAAGATCCTGCGCACGGCCATGGTGGTCGTGAGCACCGGAGGCCCGAAGAGGAGTGTAGAGGAGGCTCCGGAGGAGGCTGAATGAGGTTAAAGCGGGAAGGGTGCCACCCGTCAGGTTCGATGAGGACCAAATGGCACCCAATTTTGAAAGGTATCGAGGTGACCGACAATGACGGCCAAAGAGAAAACATATTATGACATCTTGGGGGTCAGCCGCGATGCTACCACGGACGAGATAAAGAAGGCCTACAGGAAGCTGGCCAGAAAATATCACCCGGACGCCGGCGGCGACGAAGAGAAATTCAAGGAGATCAACGTCGCCTACGAGACTCTCTCGGACCCCGAGAAGCGCAAGCAGTACGACGAGTTCGGACAGTACGCTTCCAGCGCTGGAAGAGCATATTCCGGCACTCCAAACGAGTCCTGGTCTTACACCACCAGCGGGCAGATTCCAAAGGAGTGGGAAGACATTCTAAGGAATTTCACCGGATTCGGTGGAGGCGGATCTTGGAGCGACATTTTCAACAATGCCGGCAGCTATCGCACCCAGCAACAGACGCGCAATCGCGGAGGAGCTGGCCCACAGTGGTCCTATCAGACCAGCGATTATTCATCCCGGGCCGCCTCGACCAAGGGCAAGGACCTTCAGGCCGTTCTGGAGATAACCTTCGAAGAGGCATTCTCCGGAGCACAGAAGAAGGTCAAGCTCAGGAACCCGGATTCCGGCGAAATGGAAGAGGTTCTGGTCAAGGTCCCCGCAGGGGCAGTCGATGGGGGAAAGCTCCGCTACAAGCACAAGGGCGGTTACAGCCCGGATGGCGGCGAGAGGGGAGACCTCCTCGTGGTCACGAAGATCAAGAGCCATCCGGTTTTCTCCAGGAAGAGCGCAGACGTCCTGATGAATCTCCCGCTGACGATCACCGAGGCGGCACTTGGGACGAAGCTCACGATTCCCGCTCCAGACGGGAGCAAGGTCAAGCTCAGAATCCCCGCTGGGACAGAAGATGGCAAGACGTTCGTGATAAAGGGCAAAGGCGCCCCAAAGGTCAAGGGCAAGGGCAACGGCGACTTCAAGGTCACGGTTTCGATCGCGGTTCCGAAGAACCTCGATTCTGCCCAGAAGAAAGCATTGAAAGAGCTCGAGGAGGCTACGAAATCCTCGGGCCAGAGCGTGAGGCCAAACATAGACGCGGCATTAGGCGAATAAATACAGCGGATGGAAAGCGGCCCTCCCGTGTGGCATGACTGCACGGGATGGGCAATAAAAGAAGGTGGACATTGTGGCAAAGAACAACGACGAGAACAGACCATTGTACATGATCAGCGTTGCGGCCGAGCTGGCGGGAGTCCACCCGCAGACCCTGAGGTCCTACGAGGCGAAGGGTCTGATTGTTCCCAAGAGGACGGCCGGCAACACAAGAATGTACTCCCAAGCCGATATAGACAGGCTGGGGCTGATCAACGACCTCACCGACGAGGGAATCAACCTCGCAGGGGTGATCAGGATCTTGGATCTCGAGAAGCGGCTCGAGGAGCGAGAGAAGCGCATCGAGCAGCTCGAGAGGAAGAACAGGCAACTGGAGAAGAATCTCCACGACCTGAGAATGAAACAGACGATTAACGCCATCGTCAAGGTTGACGATGAGCCGAGAAAGTTCCCCTGGGACTTCCTGGATTCGTTCTCGAAGGACGACGAGTAGGAATCCCAGTGCGGACGAGATAAGGAGATAGCGATGAGACTAGACAAACTGGCGGTCACCGCCCAGGAGGCGTTCCAGTCTGCATATTCCATCGCCGCAGATTACGAGTCGCCAACACTCGACTCGATGCATCTGTTGAAGGCGGTGTTGGAGGCAGACGAGAACAACATCGACGCGATCATCGAGCGCGTCGGTGCGAATCCTGAGACGATCAACGCCGCAATAACAAAGGAAATAGAGAAGGCCCCGAAGGCCACGGGCGGCCTTGGCATGCCCATACCCACCCAGGCGCTCAACAAGGTGATCGACGATTCCGTTAAGATCGCCACCAAGATGGGCGACTCCTTCGCGACGACCGAGCACATGCTGATAGCGCTCTGCGATGACAACGGGGCTGCTGGAAAGGTGCTCAACCTTGCGGGAGTGACTTCTGCCAGGGTGAAAGAGGTCTACGAGGAGCTGCGTGGAAACACCAGGGTCACCGACCAGACCAGCAAGGCACAGTTCGAGATGCTCCAGCAGTTCGGACGAAACCTCACCGAGGAGGCGCGTGCCGGCAAGCTCGACCCCGTCATCGGGAGGACCGACGAGATAAGGCGCACGATGCAGGTCCTGAGCCGCCGTACGAAGAACAACCCGGTGCTCATCGGAGAGGCCGGAACAGGCAAGACGGCAATCGTCGAGGGGCTGGCCCAGAGAATTGCATCTGGCGACGTGCCCTCCTCGCTCAAGGACCGCGATATCATCTCGCTCGACCTCGCCGCGATGCTCGCAGGTGCGAAGTACCGTGGAGACTTCGAGGACAGGATGACGGCAGTTCTCCGCGAGGTCGAAGATTCCAACGGGCAGATAATCCTGTTCATAGATGAGCTCCACAACATCGTGGGCGCTGGATCCACGGGCGAGGGAACGCTAGACGCACGCAACATGCTCAAGCCCGCGCTCGCCAGGGGCACGCTCCACACGATTGGCGCGACGACCATCGACGAGTACAGGAAATACATCGAGAAAGACTCGGCACTTGCAAGAAGGTTCCAGCCAGTCATGGTCAACGAGCCTTCTGTCGAGGATACGATCGCGATTCTGCGTGGCCTCAAGGAGAAGTACGAGATCCACCACGGGGTGCGCATCACAGATGGTGCCCTCGTTTCCGCGGCTGAGCTCTCGAATCGATACATTTCCGACAGGTTCCTCCCCGACAAGGCAATCGACCTCATGGACGAGGCCGCGAGCCGGCTCCGCATAGAGCTCGACTCGATGCCGAGCGACATCGACGACGTGGAGCGTCAGCTCACCCAGATGCAGATTGAGGAGCAGGCGCTGCAGAAGGAGACCGATGAGGCATCTGCAAAGAGACTGAACGTTCTGAGGCAGAACATGGCCCAGACCCAGCAGAAGCTCGATTCGATGAAGGCCGAGTGGTCCAACGAGAAAGATGTCATCGACAGGGTTCAGGAGCTCAAGTCCGAGATCGACGAGAAGAACGGCGAGTACGAGCGTGCGATTCGCGATGGAGATCTGAGCAAGGCCTCCGAGTTGAAATACGGGACTATTCCCGAGCTGCAGTCGGAACTCGACAAGGCCACCGCGACGCTCACGGACAAGCAGGCCAAGGGTTCGATTCTCAAAGAGGAGGTCACCGAGGACGAGATCGCCGAAGTGGTTTCCGATTGGACTGGAATTCCCGTGCGCAAGATGATGGAGGGCGAGCTGGAGAAGCTGCGCAACCTCGAATCCGAGCTGCACAAGAGGGTCGTTGGGCAGGACGAGGCGGTCAATGCGGTAGCCGCCGCTATCCGCAGGAGCCGTACCGGTCTTGCAGATCCCGACAAGCCCATCGGCACATTCCTGTTCCTCGGGCCCACAGGCGTGGGCAAGACCGAGCTCGCAAAGGCCCTTGCCGAGTGCCTGTTCGATGACGAGAAGGCCCTCGTTCGAATCGACATGTCGGAGTACATGGAGAAGTTCAGCGTGCAGAGGTTGATCGGCGCGCCTCCTGGATACGTGGGGTACGAGGAGGGCGGACAGCTCACCGAGGCCATCAGGCGCCATCCGTACTCCGTGGTACTTCTCGACGAGATCGAGAAAGCTCACCCCGACGTGTTCAACGTCCTGCTGCAGGTTTTCGATGACGGCAGGCTCACCGATGGACAGGGCAGGGTCGTGAGCTTCAAGAACACGATCATCATCATGACGAGCAACGCTGCTTCCGTCGCCATTCGCGAATATTCCGAGAAGGGCGATGCCAACAGCGAGAAGGACAAGCAGAAGGCGATTGACGAGGCGCTCAAGCTCACGTTCCGTCCCGAGTTCATAAACAGGATCGACGATATCATCACGTTCCAGCCGCTCGATATGGAGCTGCTCGACCAGATCGTTGAACTCCAGCTCAAGGACGTCCGCAAGCGTCTCGCGGAGCACGACATCTCGCTCGACATCTCCCCGGCGGCGATGGACCAGCTCAGCATCGATGGACTCGACCCGGTGTTCGGCGCACGTCCTCTCAAGAGGTTGATCCAGCACGAGGTAGTCGACAGGGTGGCAAACGAGATTGTGAGCGGAAACGTCGGAGAGGGGTCCAGCATCCTGATCGACCTGGACGAGGAAAACAATTACAAGATAGTGAACCAGGGCAAGATCTCCGATGGGCCCCAGCTCGTGGAGCTCGAGGACCTCGACATCGGCGGTGACTACGAGTTGCCGGACGACGACGGCGAAGGAGAATAAGCTAATAAACTACCCCGAATTCGGCTAACGCCCCTGCTCGAAAGGCCTGCAAGCCCGGATGGCTGGCATCTCAATTTGCCTTGGGCTTGAATGCTGATAATATTTGCACATGGCGGGTGTTCGGGGCAGCACGGCGACTACGCAACATGCGCGGTCTGGAGGCTTCCGGTTGCAACGGGCCCCCAGACCGCTTTTTTCGCGAACAGCATTGTCGAAAGGAACAGGGGTTCTAGTCCCAATTCGAATATGTCAGGGAAAGGCAACTGGTCATCTGTCGTAAAGATGTACTTGAAGGGCATCGCCACCATTGTGGTGGGGATAGTGCTCTTCATAGTGATACTCCTTTTGATTATCGTGCTGGTAAAGCTCATACAGGGGTAGGGCATGTGGCCTAGGCTTACAGCAGAAGATTTCAAGGTCATTGGGCATTATCTCGGCTATCTGATCGTTTTCACCGGTGCCGCGATGCTGATACCCCTGGCCATCTCCGTGTTCGAGGGGACGATGGCGATCACGATCAACTACATCATGTCAATTGGGATTTCCCTGATAATCGGGTTCTCCCTCTGCATGCTCAAGATCAACTCCGTGAATCTCAAGAGAAAGCAGGCCGTGTCGATAACGGCGCTCGCCTGGATGGTTTGCTCCTGTATTGCCGCGATACCGCTTTTCCTTTCAGGCCATTTCCTCTCGTACTCAGATGCAATGTTCGAGGCCATGTCCGGTCTGACGACCTCTGGATTCTCGATTGCGCTCGACATCGAGCACATGTCAGACGCGGATATGTTCTGGAGATTCATCCTCCACTTCGTAGGAGGCCAGGGAGTCGTGGTCATCGCATTGTCCATCGGTGCGTTTGCCAAGAGCAGCAGCAGGGCCACGCTTTACGACGCAGAGGGGCGTCACGACCATGTGATGCCGGAGATCAAGCAGACTGCCCAGTTCATCTTCAAGTTCTCGCTCATGGTCATCGCGGTGGGCACTTTGGTCATGGCGATATTCTTCATGTTCAGCGGGCTTGATATCAAGTCGGCGTTTTTCCATGGAATCTGCCTGACGATCGGCGCATATGACACGGCGGGGTTCTCGTTAACCTCGCTGGGCGTGACCTATTACCACAGCTGGGCCATCGAGATCATCATGATGGTGCTCATGCTGATGGGTGCCATAAGCTTTACCCTCTACAGCAGGGTGTTCAAGGGCAGGATCAGGGACTTCTTCAAAGATTACGAGCTGAGGGTGTACCTGGTGTCAATAGTCATTCTCGTGGTGACGTTCACCCTTGTGGTCGACATAGGAGGGTATTTCAACACCACCGACACCCTTCTCAGGAAGGGCCTGTTCACGATAATCTCCGCATCCACGAGCACGGGCTCGCAGGTCATCGACCCGACTCAGATCACGTTGTTGATGTCCTCGGGTGCCCTGTTCATAGTAGCCCTCGGCATGGCCATCGGAGGAATGTCCGAGTCGATGTCCGGAGGAATAAAGGCCATCCGCGTCGGCATCGTGGCAAAGGAGATCGTTCTGAGGGTCAAGCAGGTGCTTGCCCCAGACAGCGCCAAAATGGTCTCGACATACGAGCACGTTGGCAAGAAGCCGATAACCCAGAGCGCGGTGAGCTCTGCGCTCGTGATCTGCTCGCTGTTCATGATGAGCTATCTCATCGGGTCGATCGTTGGAATGGCGTGCGGCTATGATGCGATGTCCGCTCTCTTCGAGTCCGTGTCCGCTGCTTCCAACAACGGACTCAGCGCCGGTCTGATCTCGCCGGATATGCCATCGGTGCTGCAGATCACCTATTTCTTCCAGATGTGGTTCGGCAGGCTCGAGTATCTCACCGTGATCTCCTTCATCGCAGCTGTCATCGCTTCACTCAGGCCGGTCAGGGGGCGCAGGAACCATGACTAGCAAGAGGATGCAGCTGTCGTCTCGATCTGTGTTCACCGGGATATTCTCACTTGTCTTCGCCTTGGGCCTCCTGGCTTTTGCTCCCGGTTCCGCCTTTGCCGCTGATACCGAAAACCAGCAATACAACGAGGCAGAAGATGGTTCTGCGGCGGAAGAGGAGCAGGCCAAGCAGGCAGACTCGTCTGATATCACGACTTACGAGATAACAGACTTGGTCAATGGCGGCACGGCAGAGGACAATCTCACCGTTTCTGTTTCTGGCGAGGTTGTTGGAGAGATCATCAATGCCGATTCCAGCCACAAATGGATTGCGCTCTCCCAAGACGGGGAGACCGTCTCCGTATATGTGAGGAATTCCGATGCCGAGCAGATTCAGCATCTGGGCAAATATGGCGAGACCGGAGATACCGTCACGGTAACCGGCACTTTCCACCTCGATTGCTCCGCGCATCAGGGCGATATGGACATCCACGCCGTGAGCTTCAAGATTGTCTCAAGCGGAGGCGCGACCATGGAGGAACCCGATATCGCAAAGCTCAGGATCGCCGTGATCCTCCTCGTGGTCGGCCTTGCGGTCGGGTTCACCTACTGGCGTCTTAGAGAGCGGATGCGCTGAGTATGGGCCAGCAGATAGACTTCGGCTCCTTTGTGGTGGACCCAAGGGTTGAGGATGAGTATGGGAAGGCCGTGTCCGAGAGCGGTGCCGACCCCTCGAATCTCGAGCTCGGCAGAGTCGTTCAGGTGGACAGGACCCTGCCCCTCGTTTGCACTCCAAGGGGAAACGTTCGTTCCGAACACGCCGTAGCGCTCGTCAAGGGCACCGATACGCTTGCCGCAGTTGGAGATTGGGTGCTTGTGGAGTTCCCTCCCTCCCATGAGAACTCTGTGATCAGGAAGATCCTCCCACGCAGGAATTCCCTTTCCAGGCCCGACAGGAGACGCAAGGGAGGGCGTCAGACACTCGCCTCCAATATCGATGTCGTCTTCATAGTGGTTCCCATGAAGGGTGTCTCCAACGCCCTCGAGCATCTCGAGAGGCAGCTGACGCTCTCGTTTCAAAGCGGGGCCGAGCCTGTGATAGTGCTCAGCAAGGCAGACCTGGCAGATGATCCCGGAAAAGAGCTCGAGGCTGTGAAGTCGATCGCCTTGGAAGTGCCAGTCGTCGTGGAATCTGTCAACGATGGGAGAGGGGTTGGCCAGATCGAGTCCCTGATCCCCAATGGGAGGTGCGCCACGCTTCTCGGGAAGTCCGGTGTTGGCAAGTCGAGCCTCGTCAACGCGATTGTCGGGATGGACCTGCAGAGCACAAACGAAGTAAGGGAGAGCGACGGCAAGGGCAGGCACACAACTATTGCCAGGCGGATGGTGCTCCTTCCGAACGGTGGGTTCTTGGTGGATTCCCCTGGTCTCAGGTCGTTTCTGCTAGACGGGTCCTTCATCGGGGTCGAGAGGGCATTTGCCGACATAGTCGAGCTTTCCAGTCAATGCAAGTTCCGCGATTGTCGTCACCTGAGCGAGCCCGGGTGCGCCGTGCGTGAAGCGGTTAGTGATGGGTCGCTCTCAAAGAGAAGGTACGATTCATATATCGCGATCATGGAGGAAGTCTCCAGGATAAACGACAAGTGGTAGCAGCTGACGATGTCGTTAGTAGTTCGCCGTCCACAGACATCGGGAGAAAAATTTTTTCTCGAAAATTTCCCCTACCAAATATGGCCTCCCTTCTCAGAACCGAGGGGAAAGCGCGGCACAGATTGCGTCGATGTTCACGTTCCAGAACCCCGTTAACCAAAACTTAATAAAAATTATCAAGTATTTTTCTATTGCATCGGAAGTTTTTCTGATATACCATATTTATTGCATCGAGGGAGGCTGAACCACAACATATAGTGTTGTTTGTGGTGAAACGCAAATAAACCGCAAAGCAGCTCGCCCATGATGTGCAATGGTTTCAAGAGAGAAGGCAAGCGCAACCAAGCGCTTGAGTTCTTTTTGCTCAAACGGTGTTCAAACGGCAACAAAACGTACTTTAAACGACAGCTGGGAGGAAATGGAAATGCAGGAGAACGAAGTGCACGCCAGCACTAAAACGAGTTCTATCGATACCATTATCAAGAGGGATGGTCGCGCCGCGGCATTCGACGAGACCAAGATCACCGATGCGATTGACAAGGCTTTCATCGCTTCTGGAAACCTCAACGGCAGGGCAACTGCCGAGAACCTCGCCGACCAGGTTGTCGCCAAGATCGAGAACGGGGCCATCGAGGGCACCCCGACAGTCGAGGGAGTGCAGGACCTCGTCGAGGAAGTCCTCATCGAGAACGGATTCGTGCAGACCGCGAAGCGCTACATCCGTTACCGCGACGAGCGCAGCCGTATCCGCGAGTCCAACACCAGTCTGATGAAGACGTTGGACGAGATTACCTCTACTCATGCTGCCGATTCGAACATCAAGCGCGAGAACGCCAACATCAACGCCGACACCGCAATGGGCACGATGCTCAAGTATGGTTCGGAGTCCGCGAAGAAGTACTACGAGATGAAGGTCCTCGCACCTGAGTTCTCGAAGGCCCACATCGAGGGTGATATCCACATCCACGACCTCGACTTCTACACGCTGACCACGACCTGCACCCAGATCGACATCATCAAGCTCTTCAAGGGCGGCTTCTCGACCGGTCACGGCGTCCTTCGCGAGCCCAACTCCATCACGAGCTATTCGGCTCTCGCCTGCATCGCCATCCAGTCTAATCAGAACGACCAGCATGGTGGCCAGTCGATCACCAATTTCGACTACGGCATGGCAATCGGCGTTCGCAAGACCTACAAGAGCAAGTACAAGAAGAACCTTGCTGCGGCATTCGACCTCCTCGCAGACCTCGAGGATGCCAACGACAGGATTTCCGGCATCGTGGACGAGGTAATCGAGCAGACCGGCAAGTGGCCTTCGCTCAAGACCGACCCCGAGTACGAAGAGGCCGAGAAGAAGATCCTGATGGAAGAGCTCGGATGCGATGAGGCATTGGTTGACAAGGCTCAGTCCTACGCAGTGCGCGCTGCCGAGAAGGACACCGACAGGGCAACCTACCAGGCAATGGAGGCCTTCATCCACAACCTCAACACGATGCACTCCCGCGCTGGTGCCCAGACCCCGTTCTCCTCGATCAACTACGGCATGGACACCTCTCCCGAGGGCCGCATGGTCATGCGCAACATCCTGCTCGCGACCGAGGCTGGCCTCGGCCATGGCGAGACGCCGATCTTCCCGATTCAGATCTTCCGCGTGAAGGAGGGAATCAACTTCAATCCCGGCGAGCCCAACTATGACCTGTTCAAGCTGGCCATCAGGTGCTCTGCCAAGAGGCTGTTCCCCAACTTCTCGTTCCAGGATGCCCCGTTCAACTTGCAGTACTACAAGGGAACCCCTGAGACCGAGATCGCCTACATGGGATGCCGCACACGCGTTATCGGAAACGTTTACGACAAGGCAAAGGAGATCACCCCTGGTCGTGGAAACCTCTCGTTCACCTCGATCAACCTGCCGCGCCTCGGCATCAGGAGCAAGGGCGATGTGGAGCTGTTCTTCGAGCTGCTCGACAACAAACTGGACCTCTGCTGCAGGCAGCTGCTCGAGAGGTTCGAGATCCAGTGCCGCAAAAAGGTATACAATGCCCCGTTCCTCATGGGGCAGGGCGTGTGGATCGACTCCGACAAGCTCGCTTGGGACGACGAGCAACGCGAGGTATTGAAGCACGGCACCCTGTCCGTTGGATTCATCGGGTTGGCCGAGACCCTGGTCGCCCTCATCGGCGAGCATCATGGCCAGAGCGAGAGGGCGCAGAACCTCGGACTCGAGATCGTTGGCTACATGCGCGACTACATGGACAAGATGAGCCAGAAGATGCACCTCAACTTCACGCTGCTGGCCACCCCGGCCGAGGGGCTTTCTGGACGCTTCGTCAAGATGGACCGCGAGCGTTATGGGAAGATCCCAGGAGTCACCGACCGCGACTACTACACCAACAGCTTCCATGTGCCCGTGTACTACAACATCTCGGCATTCGACAAGCTGTCCATCGAGGCTCCGTATCATGCGCTCACCAACGCCGGCCACATCAGCTATGTCGAGCTCGATGGCGACCCGCTGGAAAACCTCGAGGCATTCGAGGCAGTCGTCCGCCACATGCACGATGTCGGGATCGGCTACGGTTCGATCAACCATCCTGTGGACCGCGACCCGGTTTGCGGATACAACGGAATCATCGGAGACGTCTGCCCCAAGTGCGGCCGTCGAGAGGATGAGGGTGGCCCGAAGTTCGAGCGCATCCGCCGCATCACCGGATATCTGGTCGGCACGCTTGACAGGTTCAACGACGGCAAGCGTGCAGAGGAGCGCGACAGGGTCAAGCACAGCCTCTAATCGCACGTGCGAAAGAGATTGTGCCCGGAGGCCTTCATTTGGGGAAGCTTCCTCAAGACGAGGCAGAATTGAGCTCTGGGAACCGAGCTGTTGCGGGCGAGCCGATGTCCGTGCAAAATGAATCGGCTTGAGATGATTCGAAATGTGGAGGCGGGGTCTATCGGGGCCTCGCCTCCATTGGCGATATGGACTGGAAACTGGGATAGGAGAACATATGAAGTTCAGGCTCGCTGGTACCGTCAACGATTCGATAGTGGATGGGCCTGGAATCAGGTACAGCGTGTTCGTGCAGGGCTGCACGCACAAATGCCCGGGTTGTCAGAACCCGCAGACTCACGACCCTGCTGGCGGAAAGGAAGCGGACACCGATGACCTGTTGGTCGAAATCTCCAAGAACCCGCTGTTAAAGGGGATAACCCTGTCTGGCGGCGAGCCGTTCGAGCAGCCCCTTCCAATGATCGACCTTTGCGAGAAGGTCCGTGAGAAAGGGCTCGATGTCTGGGGCTATACCGGGTATCTTTACGAGGACATCGCGTCTGGGAAGCTGGGGGATGATGCGCGAAGGCTCCTGGAGCTCTGCGACGTGCTGGTCGATGGTCCGTTCGTGGAGTCTCAGAAGTCGATGTCGCTGCATTGGCGGGGCTCTGCAAACCAGAGGGTGATCGATGTCCCCAAATCGCTCGAGACCGGGGAGGTCGTTTTGCGCGAGTCTTAAAGAGAGCTCGCGCGGTTTCGGCCGTCTCGGGCCGCTGAGGGCTTGCTTCTAACTGGCGATGATTGCGATGCTGCGGCTTATGAAAATAACTCTGTGGACTCCCAACTTCTTGATGAAAATACGTAAGTCTGATTTTGCCTATTCCTGCAGATGGGTTATTATTCTCGAAAAGGATGGCAATGCCACCTGATTTTCGGGAGAGAGCAAGTGGGAAAAAGCAGGATAGACGACCTCACTGTGGTAATTCAAGCTGGAGGGGAGTCCAAGCGCATGGGCACCTCCAAGGCACTTGTGACCTTTCTCGGCGCGCCCCTCATCATGCGTGGGATAAACAGGCTGTATCCGATTTGCGATGAAATGTTGATCACGACCAACGAGCCCGAGAAGATGGGATTCCTAGACTCGTATGTCGAGGCCGGCAGGCTAAGGCTCTGCACTGACGGAACAGGTCAACGCGGTGCTCTAATAGGGATGCGAACCGCTCTTTCCAACTCGAAGAACCCATATGTTGCCATGGTGGCATGTGACATGGTCTTTCCGTCGGCATCCCTGATCACCTATCTACACGATGTGCTGGTGGAAACTGGTGCCGACATCGCAGTTCCAAGAACAAAGTTCGGGTACGAGCCCTTCCATGCTGTCTATAGAAAAGATACCTGTCTCCCAGTTGTCGAGGAAATGCTGGAAAAAGGGGAGATCAAGGCCACCAGCTGGTTCAATAGGGTAAAAACCATTGAAGTCGGGCATGACAAGATTGCCGAGATTCACCCGAGGGGTGCAGCTTTCATCAACGTCAACACCCCGGACAAGCTCCATGAGGTCGAGCAACGCATCCTCACAGAGGGAATGACCAGCGCCGCAGATGACATTCTCGTCGATAGCGAGAAAGAGGAATAGCGGGCAGAGCTCGGACAATTGCGCTGATGCCTGCTGCACCGCGATGGCTCCCGTTTGGATGAACACCTTGCTGGGTTGATTCCCGCGAACTGAGTTATTGCACCGCTTCGGTTCAACTGTTGGCGGCTGCCGCCCTTTTCTCTGCAGGGTTATTGCACCGCTTCGGTTCAACTATTGATGGCCGCCGCACTTTTCTCTGTTTTGATTTCGTTCAGATCTCACTTGAGTCCTGCTTTTATCTCGTTTTGCCTTTTCCTGGTTCTCATTTGGTTTTTCCAAGACGTCCGTTTAGATTTGGCGTTCACACTCTCAGCTGAGAGAGGGTGAAGCGCATGAAGGTCCTTGCGAGAAAGCGGCTTCTTGCTGGTGTGATCTGCGGGGTAGTCGCGGCAGTACTTGTGTTTCTCTATGTTTCCGACGTGCGCGCACAGGCGATGTCCGTACGTGAGGATGCCATAGAGGAATACGGGGGAGAGACGGCGGAAGTCTGCGTTGCCAGCCATGATATTGCCGCGGGGCAGACGCTATCAGAATCCGACGTCTCCATGAAGACTTGGGTAGTGGATCTTCTGCCAGAAGGCGCTGCAACAGATGCGTCGAATGTCGTGGGGGAGACGGCTTCCGTTCCAATTTACGCAAACGAACCGATATTGACTTCCAAGCTCGGAGACCCAGGGTCGATGATGTCTGTCCCTGATGGCCTTTGCGCTGTGACGGTTCCCTCCGAAGATGTCAATGCGGTTGGAGGTGCAATCAGGAGCGGGAGCCTGGTGAACGTCTACGCCTCCGATTCATCCTCGGTTCGTCTTCTGGGCGAGAACATCTTGGTTCTCGAGACTTCAAACTCGACTTCTAGTTCCGAGAACTCTCAAGCCGTGTTCGGAGACGTTTCGAACAGGTCCTCCATATCTTGGGTGACGCTTGCAGTAACCCCGGAATCTGTGGAGGAGCTCATATCGGCATCTCGCAAAGACGATCTCTATCTGGTTCTTCCTGGTTCAAGTGCAGGCTCCGAGAATTCGGCGGAAGAGGGCGAGTAGGGTGAGAATCGATATCCCAGACGGATCTTTGTGCTGCGGGGTTTCACCAGAGAGCTTGAAGGAGCTGGGGAGAGGTGCCGTGATATTTCCCGCTGGCGAGCCCTTCAGGAATGCTCTGCTCCACGAGCCGGAATCAACCCCTGCCCTCGTTGGCGAGTCCATTCCCGATGTAGCACCGGTCAACTTGATATCGGCAATCAAGGTGGATTGCCCCGGGAGGACTGTCTATGCAGTGCGGGGGCAAGAAGGCTCGCGGGTTCTCGATAATGCGCTCGAGGCCGGGGCAGACTCAGTCATCGATATATTGGAGACAAGTGCGGTGGGGGAAATTCCAACTGCGTTTTCAGCAGAAATGAAAGTCCAGTCAAAATTCCGAGGATCGAGCGAGGAGGTGGGGTTTGAGCCTAGGGAGCATAAGGCGATATGCATATGCTTTGTCTCCGGTAGGGGCGGAGTGGGGAAGTCCACACTTTCAGTGTTCATGGCCCTGGCGGCTAACAAATTCGGGCTCAGGTCAGCTCTGATCGACCTGGATTCGCAATTCGGGGACCTGAATTTTCAATGCTGTGAAGACCCGTATTTCGAGGCTTTTGGAGTTTGTCCAGGGGACCTTTCCGTTGAAGGTGGTTTGGATTTCGTCCCAAACGGAAAGATCGCATTGGTTTACTCCAGCGCCCGACCTGAATATTCAGAGTCTGTCAATGACGATCTCCACAGGATTTTGCGGCTGGCAAGGGAAAAGCTCGACGTGGTGATTGTGAACACAGGTGCGAATTGGACCGAGTCACTCGCAGATGCCGTGGAGGAGAGCGATGTGACAATCTTCGTCATGGACGGCAGGGTTACTTCTGTTCGCGGCGCAAAGTCGGCAAGCGAGCTCTGCATGAGGATGGGCATTCCTTCTTCCAAGTTTCTCTTTGCAATGAACAGGTATTCCCCCAAGGCGCTCATCAGCTCTTATGATTGCGCGCTGACGATTGGGGTGGATGAGGTCCTCGAGGTAATGGATGGAGGGGAAGCTGTCGGCGAGGCCATGTCCCTTGGAGTTCCCTCTTCTTTGATCGAGGATTCGAATCCCATGCTTGCCTCAATAGACGAGATGCTGACGGCGATTTTGGAGAGATTCGGCGTCGTGGTGTACGTGGAACTAGCGGGGAAGCCCGGAAAGGTAAAGCAGAGAAGGATGCCGGGTAGGAGGAGGAGCAAGAATGTCGCTGCTAGACAGGGTAGATAGCAATATTCCCGACAATGTGACAATGGCGTCCTCATCCAGGGAAGAGAACGAGCTCTGCGATGAGATGAGGGGAAAACTCTATTCCCAGCTTCCCAGCAGCGTTATCGCCGGTTTGGTTTCAAGGAACCTCGAGCTCGCCTCAAGAGAGGTGAGCGGGACCCTCGAGCTGATCATGCGCTCGTCTGAGTACCGATGGATTGACGAATCGGAGAAATCCCGGATCGCCAGGCGAGTGATGGACATGGTGCTCGGACTTGGGCCTTTGCAGCCTCTGATGAACGATACCGAGGTTACTGAGATCATGGCGAACGGACCCGAGAAGATCTTCTTCGAGAAGAACGGGGTGCTGCACGAGTTCGATGAGACCTTCGAGAGCGTGGATCAGATGCGCTCCGTTATCGACAAGATACTCGGTCCCGTGGGACGCAGAGTTGATGAGCAGAGCCCGATGGTGAGCGCAAGGTTGCCTGGAGGTCACAGGGCGAACATCGTGATATCCCCGCTCGCATTGGACGGTCCTTACATCACGATCAGGAAATTCCGAGAGCGAATGTTCACCATGGACGAGCTCGTGGATTCAGGAACCCTCGACAGGCGTCTGGCCGATTATCTGGTAGATGCGGTCGTGTCCAGGAGGAACATCGCGGTCTCAGGTGGAACTGGCAGTGGGAAGACGACTTTCCTGAATGCCCTATCCGGGGCGATTCCCAGCGGAGAACGCGTGATAACGATTGAGGATTCTGCCGAGTTGAGGTTCGACACCCATCCGCATGTCGTCAGGTTGGAGGCCCGTCCCGTGAACGTTGAGGGCAAGGGCGAGGTGACCATCAGAGATCTCGTCACCAATGCCCTGAGGATGAGGCCGGACAGGATCATCGTCGGTGAGTGCAGGGGAGCCGAGGCGCTTGATGTGCTTCAGGCCATGAACACCGGGCACGAGGGGTCCCTCACCACCCTGCACGCAAATTCGACCGAGGAGGTCATGGGCAGGTTGGTGGCGATGGTCAGGTTCGGGTCGGAGCTTCCGGTAGATGTCATCGAGGAACAGGTCTCCTCTGCCATAGACGTGATAGTTCATCTCAAGAGGATGAAGGATGGGAGGAGGAAGGTCGTCGAGGTCTCGGAGTATACCGGCAGCTCACGGTCCCGGGTCTTCTCAAAGGTAGCCGAATGGGATGAGAACGCAGGAGAGTACTCCTGGCTCAACGGGAGATGTTCCAGATGACGGCATTGCTGGCCGTGGTTCTTGCGGGAGCCTGTGGTGTGTTGCTTGCGCCTCTTGCATTCGATTCTCTTGAGCATATGGCAAGAGCAGGGGAGTCGAGGGCAAGGTTGAGGGGAGACGGTCTGGCCTCAAGAGCCCGTTTCGGTGCTCCACGTTCTGAGGCAAGGGGCGTGGGAAGCAAGCACATGGGAAGCGCGGGCGAGCCCAAGGGAGGTGTTGCCAATTCGATCAAGGCGATATCCATTCAACTGATAGAGGGTGGGGTACCGGCTCTTTCAGGTATTTCTCGCAGGTTGTTGGGTATTGAACCGGTTCGAAGGCACATGGAAGAGTTGAACGGCTATGCGCGGCGTCGCGGCGCAAGCTGCACTCCCAAGAGCGTCTGCGAGGCATGTCTTGTAGTTCTGGTTGTTATATCCATCCTGCTGTTCTTGCTGTCGGGGTCTGTTATCGCGGTTGTGGCCGTATTGGTTCTGTTGGTCGCCGCTGTCAGATTCGCGGTTTCATCCGATGAATCTGGGAACAGGAACAAAGTGCAGGAGACGATGCCAGAGGCATTGAGGGAAATCGGGGTCTGCTATTCCTCTGGGCTCACCCTTCTCCAATCGCTTGAGCAAGTGTCCTCTGATATCCCAGATCCCCTTGGTGGGTTACTGGAAGCGGCGGTGTTCGACCTCAAGGCCGGCAAGTCTGTTCCAGAGGCAATGGAGACCATGAGGGAGATCTCCAGGTCTGATGCAGTGGACTTCCTCAGCGTCACATTGGAGATACATCAGAAAACGGGAGGTCCTCTCCAGCCTCTCTTGGAAAGATCGGCGGATGCCGTGGAGAAGTCGCTGGAGCTGAGGAGGTTCCTGAGGGTCAATACCGCTCAGGCCCGCCTTTCCGCAAAGATCGTGACCTTGCTCCCCTTTGGGATATTTGCCGTCATGGCGCTGGTAAACGATTCCTATGCCGCATCTTTTCTGGAGTCCGGAGCTGGGATTGCGATGCTTCTAGTGGCCTGTGCAATGGATTTAGCAGGCGTTCTGCTCATACGGAAGATCTTGGGAGTGGGGAATAAGAGATAAGGGGTTGTTTTAGTTGGGATAACGATTTTGGTGGCAATCATCTTGGTTGGCGTCGTCGGGGCGATGTCGGGTGTCTTTCTAGTCGACAAGGCCGAAGAGGAAAGGTCGAGGAAGCTGCTCGAGGAGAGGGTTGTCGGACATGGACAAGGTGATAGCTCAAGAGGTTGGTGGAAGAGCATCGTTCCCGGTCGGAGAGGACTGGCAGAGGGGAATGGGAAAGGACACAGACTTGGCGAGGCGGAGATTGCCGAACAGCTTCCAGAGATGATGGACATCATCGGTCTTGCGATGGACGGGGGAATGTCGTTCGAGTCTGCTTTCGCTGCTTACGTGAAAGGTTTCGACGGCTCGCTCGCAAGGTTCTGCAGGCCATATTCGGAGGTTCTCTCAAGCGTGGTTGAGCCTAGGGACAGGGTCCTCAGGGAGATGTCAGAGGCGGTGAACGACAAGCTGTTCACCAGGTTTGCCGATTCCGTGATCCGCTCGATGAGGTTCGGGTCGAGCTTGTCTCCTACTCTCACGAGGTTGTCGGAACAATCGAGGGCTGCCTACAGGGCGAAGGTGGAGGAACGGATACAGAAGGCGCCGACGAAGATGCTCTTCCCAACTGGGATGTTGATTCTGCCGGCGATGATGATCTTGGTGGCAGGGCCTTTCCTGATCGAGATCATGGGACAGCTATGAGAGGTGGGTTTGCGATGTTGGAGAAGATATGCAGGTTGCAGGTTGCTGCAAGGGGCATGGCGAGAAAAGCAGTGCGAGGTATTGCAACGGGAGCAGACGATTCCGGGCAGGGAACGACGGAGTACGCAATCTTGGTGGGCGTGATCGTCGTGATAGCCATAGTTGCGATTGCCCTTTTCAGGGACAAGCTCCAGGAACTTTGGAATTCGATTGCAGAAGGGATCAACTCGCTGTGAGGGGAGGAGACTCGGGGCAAGCCACGGTTGAGTTCTTGGTGGTGATGGCCGCGTTTCTGGCCATGGTCATGGCAATCGGTACTTTGAGCGGGAGGCTTGGAGATGGGATGCTCGTCCAGAACGCATCTGAAAACGCGGCATATTCAGTCGAATCTCCGTCTGACGCAGCCAGACGCATCCTCATCTTCTGAAATTGGGCAGGCAACTGTAGAGGCTGCATTTCTTATTCCAGTGCTCATGGCACTGCTCCTGTTGTTGCTGCAACCGGGAATCCTCCTCTACGACAGGATGGTCATGGAGGGGGCAGCGGGGCAGGGGCTGAGGATGATAGCCACAAGACAGGACGGATATGTGGATGAAGGATATGAACTGGTTGTGAGATCCCAGCTCGAGGCAGTTCCGGATATCGACATATTCCACGTGGGGGAGTGGACCATCGAGATGGAAGGCGATGCGGGCTCCCAGGACTCGGTTGTGAGGATATCTACCAAGGTCAGGCCGCTTCCGATTTCCTCGTCCTTGATGAGCTTAACGCAGTCTCTCGACGAGAACGGGCTGTTCACATTGGAGGTTGAAGCGTCGGGGAGCACTCAGCCAGATTGGTACTGGGAATAGCCAATGGGGGGCTTTGGATCCGGCTGAATCACTTGTCTGAATTGGTTGGAATTGTTGCAAGGGGAACGACATGGATAGATTGACGAAAAGAAACAGGGCTTGCAGTGCAGAGCGTCTCTACCCCGAGCAACATTACCGCGACCCGTTTGTAGAGGATGACGGAGGTTTCACCACGTTGGCAGTGGCAGTGTCGCTTCTGCTGGTTCTCGCGCTGTTATTCAGTGCGGTGCAGGTCGAGTGGGTCGAGAGCAGGTCTCCAGATATCCAGTTTGCGGCTGATGCAGGGGCACTCGCGGCATCGAATGTCGTTGCGGATTACTACACGGTTGCCCGGGTAGCAGATGCGATGGTTCTCTCCATGTCGGTCCTCGCGCTCTCGTTGTTCGCAGTCGTCACGGTATTATGCTGCATCCCAGTTGCCGCCGCACTTGGGGCAAAGGTCATGCAAGTTGCCCGGAAGATTTCCAGTGCCAGGGACAGGTTCTCCCAAGAGGTCTCCAAGTCGCTGAATGCCTTGCAGTCTGCGCTCCCATTCCTTTGTGCGGCGAATGCCGCCGCAGCTATATCCGCAAATTCCAATGATGGGGAAAGCTATCTGGGAATTGCCATTCCGCTTCCGTTGAAGGGGGAGAAGATCTCCGTACCAGATTACGGTCTGGAAAGGGCCGAGGACGAGATGGAGGAAAACAACGAGGAGGTTTCCGAGAACACAAGCGAAGCAGAGGAATGCTATGAGAGGATGGAGAGCTCGAAGCTGGCGGCATACATGGCCGATTGCGGGAACAACCCCTCGTATTGCATGTACCAGAGGGCGAAGACCCTGGCCTCGCTCGATGGATATTCCAACCCTTACCATTCGACAGTGGATACCTGGTCTTTTTCTGTGGCACTGGATAGGGCGAGGAACTACTATTCCGCGAGGCTTTCGATCGATGCTCCAGATGGCAGCTCGGTAAAGGAGAAAGTCAGATCCAATTGCAGGCGAGTCTTCTACGAATATGCCGTCGACCAGCTCGAGACTGCTTATGTGCACGAGCCGGCCGATGGGAGATTCGAGGCCTATTTTCCGCTCATGCCAGTGAATACCGACGAGATGAGGCAGACGGAAATGTACACGGCCAAGTCATGGCCGGTGTCGGGAGATGGCAAGATCCACGGCACTGCAGATTGTCCTTCTGCCCAGAAGAACGGGATATCTGGGATGGGGTCTCTGCAACAGTTGGAATCCGGCACATATTCGAAATGCCCTGAGTGCGGATTTTCGGCATCTTCTTTGGGGAAGGTGGGAGCTGCCTCGTCGAAGATAGACAACGGTTTCGAGTACTACTACAGGATTGTCGCGGAGCAGGCGAGTCTCTACCAGAGCGCACAGAACGAGGCCTTGGAGCTTGAGGGAACTGCAAGGGAGTCTGCCTCGAGGTCTTTCAACGTCTTTGTCGACGCGCTGAAGAGGATAACCGGGGCGGGTTGCAGGATAACCCCCAACCCTCCCGGCAGGTATGGGTGCATTGCCATGGTCGTTGATTTGAAATCCCATGAAGCACCTTCTTGGATGACCCCGTTTGTCGGATCATCTGCGGAAATACCCGTAAGGGCCGCCATTTCTGCATCGAAGCTCGGGGAGGACGATCCTGATGAGAGTGGAGACCTGCTCTCGTCGATGTTCAAAGGGGTGATAGAAGACGCGAGGGACAATGGGAACAGCGCCATTGTCGAGAGCGGCCTCGATTGGGTGTTCTCGCTGTGGTCTAAAGCGCTGCTCATGTACAACAATGGGGTAGATTCGCTTTCCAAGGGGATCGAGGACGCCCTGGATTCGCTTCCAATGGTTGGGGACACCGGTCTTGGGTCTTGGGCAAAAGACAAGTTATTGGGCGTGCTGGACGACCTGGGATTGCAGCCTGTCGAATTGAGCAGTCTAAAACCCGTTCTCGTAAATTCCGCTGAGGTCCTTGAAAAGGCCGACGTCAACCTGTCCAGTGCTCTCTCAATTGCCAGGGGACTCTTGAACTTGTCCGAGATGCCAGATGATGTGACTTTCAAGAACCCGCTTGGAAACGGAACGATAACCGTGGACATACCCGAGCCAGTCGAAGACACTCCATCCTCTCTGGTCCAAACGTTGGAAGACGTTCTGGAGAAGGTGGCTTGAGATGCGCACAGACGATGGCGGGCAGATGGCAGTGGAGCTGGTCGTGCTCATCCCCGTGGTTCTGGTAGTGGCCGCGATAGCCTTCAGCATGCTCTGGTATTTGGGAGATTGCGCAAGGTTCGACAGGGTGTCGTCAGAAGCTGTCAGGGTCTATGGCGTATCCCCATCCTATGGAGAGTATGGCTCGTCATCTTGCTGCTCGAAGATCCAATCGATGATAGAGGATTCCTTCGGGGGCAGGGACGATGTCATGGTGACAGTCACCTCGATAGATATCGGGATGGTTGGGGGAGGGGAAATCCCGGGGAACGGTCTTGTGTTCTCGATGATACCCAGCTTGAGGAGATATACCTGCAAGGTCTCGGTGTCCCCCAGCTTCTTCCCAAGAGAAGTGTTCGGCATATCGCTTCCAACCTTGGAACATGAGCGCAACTACGTCGTGGACCCCTACGAACCGGGGGGATGGTCATGAAGCGCAGCTATGTCGTGGACCCCTACGAACCGGGGGGACTGTAATGAGAAAAGAAAGGGTCAGAAATCGGCATGGTGACGTCCTCTGGGCAAGGAGACGGCGGACCTCATTTTATGTCTTAGCTGCCATGACAGCTCTCATCGTGGTGCTCTCGGTTCAACAAGCTCAATCACATGATGAAGAGGGTGCTGGCTTCTCAGAGGCCGATCATGCGGCAGATGCAGTTTCCGAAGATGCACCAGTTCTGTATCTCGATTCGGAAAATGAGGCTGACGGCGCGGGCATCCTCGGAGATCTAGACCCTGCTCCCGTCGACCTTGCAGAGCTTGTCGATGGCGCTAGGGAGATTGGGTCCAGCAAGGGCAACGGAGTTTGGGGATACGTCGTGGATGGGGAAATGAACGATGTCCTGTACGATGTCGAGACCGCAATGTCGAAAAACGGTTGGATCCTGGATTCGTCTTCGTACGGATTCCAGAAGTACAGCAAAACGGGGACAGGATACAGCCTTGCGATACTGCAATACTCTCTGGTCCCAGACGGGGTGTCCGTGACGATGCAGTTCAGGTAGCGGGGAGGTGGTTCGGAAAATGCAGGAAAGAGTTTGTCTTCTCGGTGGCTCTGGAGGCGTCGTGTCTTGGAGCGTGTGCGTAGCATGCTCTTTTCCGGCCAGGTTGAACGGACTTCTCGGGGCCGACTCGGTTCCCGGTGGAGCTGATGTGGTGTGCCTGGTGCCATGTTCCTGCATCCACACTTTTGGGATGAAGAGAAACATAGACGTGGCGTTTCTGGATTCAATGGGGAGGGTGGTCCGGTCCATTACCGACATGCCCCCAAGAAGGGTCGCCGGCAATCACAAGGCGGTCATGGTGATAGAGCGGTTTTCTTCCACCGGCGGTGTTTGGCCAATCGAGGGAGAAAAGCTGGTAGCTGCGATTGCTTCTCCGGACATCGTGGATCCCGTTCGATTCGATAAGTTGGGGGAGCTGTCTTCAAAAGCGAGGTGCTCGAGTTCGAGAGAAGCTGAGAGAGCGATGGAATTGGATCTCGCTGGCAAACCATGCCAAGGCTCTGGCATCTTCACGGCAACGACGGAAAAGACAGGTCTGGCCATCGTTCGAGAAAGGAGGTCGAACTAGGTTGAAGATCTGTCCGTGTTGCAAGGGGCTGGCTTTTGATGATGCTGAGATGTGCTATGTGTGCATGACCCCATTTAGGAGAGATACAGTCTCGCCATTTCTTCCCTTTGTCGACCTCTCGTCTCTTGGTGAGCTCTCAGATTGCCTTTCTCTGGATTCGAGTATCGGCGACGTGTTAGACGACGAAGAACATGAAGTAGGCAAGCACGTTCTGGGCAGGGTGGAGAACCCAGATGGTCTGGCTCGAATTCCCCTGGAAGGGCTGGACGATATAGTGCAAAGTCCAGTAGTTTCAGATGGCGGCATCCAATCTTTTGGGCATGATTCATCTGATGTGGGTCCATCTGTGCTGGATTCGGATTCGATCGAAGGCCGTCAAGGCAATATCGAAGTTCGGCAAGGAAATGGCTACTGGAAGGTCACGTTCTCGATTCCAGGATATCCAGATTCGGACAGGGTCCTTGATCGTGAAGGCGAGGTAGTGTCCGTGGGGAGGTCCCTCGACAACGATGTGATAGTTCCCGACCTTAAAGTGTCCAGGCATCATGCGAAGATTTTCCTGTCGCATGGCTCCGTGTGGATCAGAGATGTGGGATCGAAGAACCTCACGATTCTCGATGGGGTGCCAGTGGTTGGGACTAGGATGGCCGTTGATGGGTCGGAGGTGATGATGGGTAGCTGTTTGGCGAAGTTCGAGAGAACGGGCAACTCTGGCTGTTAAACTGTTCTACATTGAGGATAGGGGAATACCAGATTTTGGCAAACAACAACATGGAGGACGGCATGGCAGAGGGAGAGCTCGCGCAAAGCGGTGAAGAAGGCCGTATGAACCCTGACGAATTCGTGAAGAGCATCGATTGGCGTGGGTCGTGGATCGAGTCTCAGAACCACCGTGGGAAAACGGATGACCCGACCAAATGGGATGCGCGGGCAGACCAGTTCGCCCAGAGGAAGAGGTCTTCCTATTCGGAGACCTTCGTGAAATATCTGGACCTCGAGCCCGGGGAGACCGTTTTCGACATGGGGTGTGGAACCGGAGAGATCTCGCTTCAGATCGCAGAGGCGGGACACGATGTCATCTCCGCTGACTTTTCCAAGAGGATGCTCGGGTATGTGAAGAAGGACATCGAGCAATCCGGATTGGATAACGTGCGAGTCGTGAACATGGCGTGGGGAGACGATTGGGAGAAATTCGGGATAGTCGAGAATTGCGTCGATGTGGCCGTGGCATCGCGTTCGATTATGGTGCCAGACCTCTGGAAGACATTGGAGAGGCTGTCGTCGGTTGCCAGGCACAAGGTCGCGGTATCTTTGGCAACCGGAAGCACCCCGGCCGATGATTTCAAGCTCTTGGAGGCGGTCGGAAGGCATCCGGTCAATACGCATGACGACATCTACTGCGTGAACATGGTTTACCAGATGGGGTATCTGCCAGAGGTGAGGTACATCAAATCTGACAAGAAATACGAGTTCTCCACCTTAGACGATGCTTTCCACGACCTCACCAAGCGCATTCCGAACATCACCCCAGAGGAAGAGAGCATCACGCGAGATTTCCTGAAGGAGCATGTTGTCGAATCTGTCGATGAAAAGGGAAACCAGATTTTCAAGTTCGACTATTCCAGGGCCTCAGATTGGGCATACATTTCCTGGAGGACGGATAGCCGGTAACAGTCATTTTCCGACAGCATCGAAAATATCGAGGAAAAAGCCTCCTTTTGCGGTTGAAAATGCGTCTATTTGGCAAAATAGGTGCCGTTAAACAACTAGATATGGATAACATAAACAGATGGTATATTCTGCATCTGCTCAATTGTCCATTAACGTTGATGCCGATACCAAACGCAACGTGCCGCACTTCGCCGGCACTGCATTTTTAGAATCCAAGGAGATTAGGGGACGAATATGGAAAACAGGCTAGCAGAAGCCTTTCAGAAAGGTGAGTTCGTGGTCACCTACGAGTTCATCCCAGGACGAGGCGCAGTCGAAGATGCCCAGGCCAGCCTCATCGAGGAGGCTAAGGAGCTCAAGAACGAGAAGCGTGTTCAAGCTTTCTCCATCACCGACAATCCCAGCGGAAACCCAGCTCTTCTGGCTGACAAGTTCGGTGAGGAGATCAAGGACCTTGGTGCAATGCCGCTCGTTCACTTCACCTGCAAGGACCGCAGCCGCAACCAGATCGAGTCCCAGCTCGATGCACTCGAGCGTTCCGGAATACAGAATCTGCTCTGCATGACCGGCGACTACCCGGTCAGCGGATGGGAGGGTCGTTCCAGGCCGGTCTTCGACCTCGACAGCGTGCAGCTCCTCATGATGGTCAATGCCATGAACGAGGGCCTGCCCTATCCTTCCAGAAAGGGCGTAGCCCATCAGAAGCCGACGCACTTCTTCCCGGGTGCCGTGACCAACCCGTTCAAATGGACAGAGGCCGAGACCATCACCCAGTACAACAAGCTCTACAAGAAGTGCTATGCGGGCGCCAAGTTCATCATCAGCCAGATCGGCTTCGACGTGCGCAAGATGCAGGAGCTCCTCATGGTCATGAAGGAGCAGGGCTATGGCAATGTGCCGGTTCTCGCCAACATCTTCGTTCTGAGCGCTGGCGTGGGCCGTTCGATGCACGCTGGGAACTTCCCGGGCTGCTATGTTAGCGACGAGCTCCTCGCAGTGCTCCAGGAAGAGGCGAAGGCGGAGGACAAGGGCAAGGAGGCCCGCATCATCCGCGCGGCCAAGATGATAGCAGTCGCCCGTGGCCTTGGCTATGCGGGCGTTCACATCGGAGGAATCGGCCTCACTCCCGCGGTCGCAACCCGTATTCTCGACATGTCCGAGGAGATGCTCCCCAACTGGATGGAGTACACCAAGGAGCTCCATTATGGAGAGCCTGGCTGCTTCTATCTCTACGAGGAGGATCCGGAGACGGGTCTCAACACCACCACGCGCTCTCAGCTTGCGCCGGCACGCACCGACAAGCAGGTTCAGAAGGTTTACAAGCTTTCCCGCTTCGTCCACAAGTTGATCTTCACCCCTGGCAAGAAGGGCTTCCCGTTCATGCAGCGCTACATGTGGAATGCGGAGCAGAAGAAGGGCACCCATCGCAAGCACACGATCGAGCATACCGGAAAGGCATTCCTCTACGGTTGCATGGACTGCGGCGACTGCGGACTGCCCTCGACCACTTACATCTGCCCGATGACCCAGTGCCCGAAGTGCCAGCGCAACGGACCATGCGGCGGAAGCCACGACGGCTGGTGCGAGGTCTACCCCAACGAGCGTCTCTGCATCCACTACAGGGCCTATCATCGTTACCGCAGGTTCGGCGAGGAGTACAAGCTCACCGGTTACATCGTTCCGCCTAACAATTGGGATCTCTACGGCGGCTCTGCCTGGGCTGGCTACTACCTCTGCAGGGACAACATCTCCAGGAGAATCTACATCAACAGCGACCTCGAGGTCGAGAGTCCCCACATGTACAAGAAGCAGATTCAGGCTCTCAAGGAGAAGAAGGAGAACCAGAAGTAGTTCTCCTCGAACTGAGCTTGAGCCGAGTTCTCGAAAGTCTGTGTTCTCAGGTTCTGTGGTTTTTTCAAATGAGCGGGCTGCCCATCTTCGAGATGGGCAGCCCGTTTTGTGACCTATTGGCTGTGATGGCGTCGATGTAATTGCTGTGGCTTCGCACGTGCAGCCGTCGCACTTGCGAGATTCTCCC
>JBMNUL010000006.1:0-38539 GCA_050946255.1 Coriobacteriales bacterium
ATGCTCGATCATGTTTGCACGAGAACTGCAATTGGGGCTTCTAGCTACAATGGTTTCTCAATGGCAGTCAAACAAGGAATTAACAGTTTCTAAACGTCAGTCTTTTATTTTCAACTTTCGTCTAGCATTCTTTAAGAATTTCAGTTTTAGTTTTCAATTATTTCTTCTGCTATGCATTTCCACAACATCTTGTGGCATAAACTTTTCTCCACCACTTGATGCTTTTATGCTCGAGAGTTTCCCCAAATACTTCACAAGACCATACATTCCCTTACCATAAATTTCGATACTTTAAGGTACTGGTATTGATTAATGAAAAAGTAGTCCAAGATGCTGCCTTCATTGTCTTTTCCCTAATTTCATTTATCATCGCCTTACCAAAAACCGCCTCCCGGGAGATTGGGGGGCACAATGTGCAAAATAGATGTCGTCATGTTCTGGTCTGAAAATGGGTCCAGATTTGGATCTTTTTTCGAAACCAGGTCGTTGATCTTTGCCAAGAGCATGACTTCCCCTTGACGTCGCGCGCATGGAACCAGCGTGAAGATTTTTGTACGGCGTTTTAGCGTTAAATAGTAGGGGAAATCATGAACTATCAGAGCGAAGAAAACTTTGGGCCGGACTATGTTGATTCGGCCGAGTCCAGCAGCAGTTGCGCGATTCCAAATGTCGGCAGCAACACCAACGGTAGCGTTTCTGTGGCGGGCGATGAAGGGGTGGATTCCACTTGTTTTTTTGAAGATTCCGGAGAAGCTCTCAATGAAACCGTGGGGATTTCAGATTCCGAGTTTTTGGATGTCAACCGGGATGTCAGCCGAAACGAGATGTTGCGAGTTGCCGATGGCTTTCAAGATGCGCGGGATGTGCCGGGAGCTGAGATTCCCAAAATGCGAGTTTGCGTCTTTGGGGGTCTTTGCGTTTACCTGGGTGAGGAGCAGCTTCCAGATGGGGTTTGGTCCAAATCGAAATCCAAGTTGATGTTCGCGCATCTTGTCACCAGGTTTGGAAGGGAAGTGAGCCGAGAAGTGCTGATGAGCTGCCTTTGGCCGGACATGGATCGGAAGAGAGCGCTGGACAACTTCTATGTCACGTGGGCAGCGCTCAGAAAAACCTTGAAGAGAGGCGGGAGCGCATCGTATGTGATAGGGCACGACTCTCTTTACAAGATCGATTCGAATCTGGTGGAATCCGACATCCAGGATTTTGACCGCATAACCAAGGAGGTCCTCTTCAAGAAGTGCGACAGGAACAGGCTTGATGAGATGATCGTGCAGTTGGACACCCTTTACTGCGGGGATATTCTGGCTGGAGCGCAATGCGATTCATATCTCGAGAGATTGCGCCGCAGGTACAAGGCCACTTTCGTCGATGTCCTGCTCCTGGCAGCGGACAGCATGTTGAAAAGGGGCAACACGGCTGGAGCGCTTTGGTATTCGCGAAGGGCCTTTGAAGTGGATTCGAGGAGGGAGGATGTATATCAGATGCTCATGATCTCCCAAGGATGCTCTGGACAGAGAAGCGCTGCGATGGAGACCTTCTTCATATGCAAGGAATATCTAGATGATGAGCTTGGGATATCGCTTTCGAGGAAAACGTTGGATATCTACGACCACCTGTTGAACGACGATTGGCCGGAAAGTCTTGGGGGGAATTCGCTGGTGTGATCTCAGCCTGTTTTCGGGAAATCCAAGCGGGTTGGGATTTCCGGGGGCGTTCAATTCGATTGTCCTCCACGGTGCCAAATTCACCTTCATGGCGCCAGATTCGATGGTAATTGCATGAGGCAAGTCGTTTTGATGGAGGATCGATTGTTGGCAGTTCGGGTTTGTTTCGATGTGGTTTGGATGTGGTTCTAACTAGGTTTCGCATCTTCAAGTCATCGGGTAAGGAGGAGCGTATATGGTCATAGCTAGAGAACACGCGCCGAATGTATACGAAATAAACATCGCTGGGGAGGCGGTTTTTGGGTGAGGCGCGGTCGGGCAGGTGGGATGCCCTGCCTGCCCTGTTCTTGAGTTGGGATGCGAGCGCTTGGCGGCTAATTGATGTTGGCCGTCAGGTTTATCAAATTCGTAGAAAGGAGCTAAATGTCGGATTTATTGTGACAAAACGGTGGAGATATGTCAGATATGTGGACTCAACGTGCGCAATGCCGAAGACCTATCGCCTGTTGAGAAAGGTTGAGCGTTTCAAGTATTGTGTTTGGGATATCCTAAAGTCACTACTTCAAAACCAAATTGGAGGAACGCTTTAATATGGCAAACCTTTTCAAGAAAATTTTCACTATTGGCGAGGGCAAGCAGCTCAAGGAATATTCCGAGATTGTGGATGTCGTCAATTCCTTCGAGCCTGCGATGGAAGCCAGGTCCGATGAGGAACTCTCCGGTCTCACGGCAGAGTTCAGGCAGAGATACGAGAATGGGGAGTCGCTCGACGATCTCCTTCCCGAGGCGTTTGCGGCAGTCAGGGAAGCCTCGAAAAGAACATTGGGGATGAGGCACTTCGACGTGCAGCTCATCGGAGGCATGGCTCTGCACAACGGCCAGATCGCAGAGATGAAAACCGGTGAAGGCAAGACACTCGTCTCGACCTTGGCGGGCTATCTGAACGCGATTCCCGGCACTGGGGTCCACATTGTGACCGTGAACGATTACCTAGCCAAGCGCGACAGCGAGTGGATGGGGCAGATTTACAAGTTCATGAAGATGGACGTCGGACTCATCCAGAACGGCATGAAGTTCTCGGGAAAGCGCCCTGCTTATGAGGCCGACATCACGTATGGCACCAACTCGGAGTTCGGTTTCGACTATCTGAGGGACAACATGGTGACGAGGGCCCGCGACAGGGTTCAGCGCGGCCACAAGTATGCTATCGTCGACGAGGTCGACTCGATTCTGATTGATGAGGCCAGAACGCCTCTGATCATTTCCGGAAAGGGAACCGAGGCAGCCGAGACCTATAAGAAGTTCGCCAGGGTCATGCCTGGGCTGCAGCGAGATGTCGACTATGAGCTCGATGAGGCCAAGAAGACGATCATGGCCACCGAAGAGGGGCTCAAGAAGATAGAGAACATGCTGGGAATCGACGATATCTATTCCGATCCCTCAGGTCAGCTCGTCAATCATCTGCAGCAGGCATTGAAGGCCGAGTTCATGTTCCACAGGGACAAGGACTATGTCGTCATGGACGGCGAGGTCAAGATCGTCGATGAATTCACCGGACGTATCCTCGAGGGCCGCAGGTACTCAGATGGTCTGCACCAGGCGTTGGAGGCCAAGGAAGGCGTGCTCGTAAAGGAAGAGAACCAGACCCTGGCCACGATTACCCTGCAGAACTACTTTAGGCTGTACGAGAAGCTTTCCGGTATGACCGGTACCGCAATGACAGAGGACGCGGAGTTCAGGGACATCTATCACATCTCCGTCACTGCCATTCCACCCAACAAACCGGTCATCAGGGTGGACAAGAACGACGTTGTCTACAGGACTTTGGATGCCAAGTTCAACGCCATCGTCGATGAAATCATCGCGAAGCACGAGAAGGGGCAGCCGGTTCTGGTGGGCACCGTGTCCATCGAGAACTCTGAGCTGCTTTCCAGAATGCTCGACAAGAAGGGCATCCCCCATCAGGTCTTGAATGCAAAGTACCATGAGCAGGAGGCTAAGATCATCGCCCAGGCAGGACGAAGCGGTGCGGTTACAATCGCTACGAACATGGCCGGTCGTGGTACGGACATCCTGCTCGGTGGCAATCCAGACTTCATGGTCGATGATGTTCTCTATGCCAACGGGATCGACCCGGAAGAGGCCACCGAAGCCGAGAAGAAGAAGGCGCTAGCGAAGGCCAAGGAGGTCTGCGCCGAAGATCACGAGGCAGTGGTCAAGGTTGGCGGTCTTGCTGTCATAGGTTCCGAGAGGCACGCGTCGAGGCGAATCGACAACCAGCTGCGAGGCAGGTCTGGACGTCAGGGCGATCCCGGTGATACCAGGTTCTACCTGTCGCTCGAGGATGACCTCATGAGGCTGTTCGGCGGCGAGCGCATGGAAAAGGTCGGCAGGATGATGGAGAAGACCGGAACTCCAGACGACCAGCCGTTGGAGGCTTCGATGGTGAGCAAGGCCATCGAAAACGCGCAGCATCAGGTCGAGGCCCTGAATTTCTCGTCGAGGAAAAACGTTCTCGAGTACGACGACGTCATGAACCAGCAGAGGCAGGCCATTTACGAGGAGCGCAACAAGATCCTCGACGGCAAGGACATACACGCAAGATCCGCGGACATCATGAGGGATACCGTGGAACACGCGGTGGAAATATATTGCGAGAGCGAGGTCAAAGGAGACGATTGGGATCTCTCCGGCCTCAGGAAATGGCTTGTCCAGACCACTGGCAACAAAGATGTAGATTTCACCCAGTTCGAGGAGTTCGACGATGCCAACGACCTCGTGGATGCCCTCTACGATTATCTGGAAGAGATCTACAAACAGAAGGAAGAGGCCATTGGCGAGGACCAGATGAAGGCCCTCGAGACCCAGGTCATGCTCCGCACGATGGACGTGCGCTGGATGACCCACCTGCAGGAAATGGATTACCTCAAGATGGGCATTGGGCTGCGCGCCTTCGGACAGCGCGACCCGCTGGTCGAGTACAAGGAGGAGGCGCACAGGGCCTTCGGACTGCTGCGCGACTCGATGTACGACGACTATATCCGCACGATACTGCGCATCAGGATCGCCGTGCCGGAGGAAGAGGAGTCTCGTGCTCTTCGCGGGGCTACGTTCTCCGGTCCGTCGGAGCCCACCTCGACGATTTCATCCCAAAACGTATCATCGTCTGCCACGGTCTCGAAGCAGCCGACTTCCGGCGGGCAGTATTCGTCCACCGTCAGCTCTTCCGGAGCCCAGGCTGTCCCAAACGGCAAGCCAAAGACCTATGTGAAGGACAAGAACGACCCGTTCGCCAACGTCGGGAGAAACGACCCTTGCCCGTGCGGCAGCGGCAAGAAGTTCAAGAAGTGTCACGGCGCCAACTTGGGTGCATAGCGGGGTTGTTGTTAGCTTATGGAAGACAGAAGCGCAGAGCTTGAGGTGCTCGGCAAGCGAATTGAAGAGGTCGGTTCGTATCTGCACATCGATTCGAAAAGAGACCAACTCGCCGAGCTAGAGAAGCAGACTGCCCAACCAGGTTTCTGGGACGACGGAACAAAAGCCCAAACGGTGACGAAGCATGCTTCAGATCTGCGCGACGATATTGCCGAATACGACAACGCCGTTGCTGAGCTTGAGGACGCGGAAGTTGCAAACGAACTGGCGATCGATGGTGACGACGAATCGCTTGCCGCAGAGCTCGATGACACTATAAAAGAGCTCACTTCGAGAATCGATACTCTGGAGCTTTCCTCGTGGTTCGACGGAGAGTTCGACCACGGCGATGCTATCGTCACGGTCACTCCCGGCCAGGGAGGGTTGGAGGCCCAGGATTGGACCGACATGCTCTTCCACATGTATCTCGGGTATGCGCAGCGAAAGGGCTGGAGCGTGAAGGTGCTCGATGCCCCAGCTGCCGAAGTGATAGGAATCGACAGGGCGACTTTTGAGGTGCACGGTCGAAACGCCTATGGAATGCTCACCTCCGAGCAGGGCGTTCACAGGCTCGTGCGCATCTCTCCCACGGACGACAAGAAACGTCGCCAGACGACCTTTGCCGGAGTCGAGGTGCTTCCGGTCCTCCCGGATGAGATAACGGTCGACATCAACCCCAACGACCTGCGGATAGACGTCTACCGTTCCAGCGGTCCTGGCGGGCAGTCGGTCAACACCACGGACTCCGCGGTTCGAATCACGCATATCCCAACCAAGATCGTGGTCACCTGCCAGAACGAGAAGTCGCAGATTCAGAACAAGGAAGCCGCGATGAAGATCCTGCGCGCCAAGCTCTATGAAGTGGAAAAGGCAAAGCGCGAGGCGGAGATCGACGAGCTTCGTGGCGAGAAGCGGGAGATTTCGTTTGGGAACCAGATCCGCAACTACGTGCTATATCCATATCAGATGGTCAAGGATCTACGCACCGGGTACGAGAGCGGAAACGTCGATGCGGTTCTCAGCGGCGACATCAATGAGTTCGTCGTGGAGTATCACCGTTGGAGGGTCTCGAACAAAGCCGAGTAGACCGTGTGGCTCGCGTTTGGCGCAAGGCGTTTCCCTGTTCCCAGCAATCAAATCTTTCAAGTCTCGACCTTGTCGCGGAGCAGGATCATCTCAAACCGAAGATAGTTTGGACAGCACTCAATAGATTGTTACCGAATGATTTTCCACGTTCCAGCAAATCCCATAAGATTCGCGCTATAAAAGATTTGTCCGATAACTTGTTCGTCAGCACGTAGACTGTGAGGGGAGCAGAGCAGTGGAATTTGAGGTGACGCCTTCGGACGTCAAGAGAATCGCGTACGGCGCCAGCGTCATGCGATATGACATCGTCAATATGATTTCCGAGGCGGGGAGCGGGCATCCCGGCGGATCGCTTTCTGCTGCAGATATCGTTGCATCGCTTTATCTTTCCGGAATCATGAACTTCAGCGCGGAGAATCTGAAGGATCCGCTGAGAGACAGGTTCATCTTGTCGAAAGGGCACGCGGCCCCGGTTCTCTATGCAGCGCTCGCCCAGGTGGGCATCATCGAGCGAGATGAGCTGATGACGCTTCGCAAGCTCCACAGCAGGCTCCAGGGGCATCCCGATTGCCTCAAGCTTCCCGGCGTGGAGGTTTCCACCGGGTCGCTCGGGCAAGGGTTGTCGATCAGCTGCGGTCTTGCGCTAGGTCTGAGAATGACCTACGGCGACGATGCCCCCACGGTGTTCACCCTGATAGGGGATGGCGAATCTCAGGAAGGCCAGATTTGGGAGGCCGCCGAGTTCGCCAATCAATACAAACTCGGCAATCTTGTGGCGATTCTCGACTACAACAACCTGCAGATAGACGGGCATTGTTCCGACATCATGGATCCAGCTCCCGTTTCCGACAGATGGCGTGCATTCGGTTGGAAGGTGATAGTCGTGGACGGGCACGACATCCCCCAGATTTGCGACGCGCTCGCGAAAGCGAAAGCCCACACAGACGGCCCTGTGATGATCGTGGCCGCTACCACCAAGGGCAAGGGCGTTTCCTTCATGGAGGACGAAGCCGGATGGCATGGCAAGGCACCAGATGCCGAGCAGGCAAAGCAGGCGCTTGACGAGCTCTCCCTCGCAATGGAGAAGGCTCGCGAGGATATGGAGGGCTAGAGATGGCGGACAAGGCAACACGCGCGGCATTTGGCGAGACGCTGATAGAGCTTGTCGAAGAGGGCATGGACGTCGTGGCAGTGGATGCCGACCTCTCTGGGTCGACGACCACGAAGAAACTCGGCGAGAAATTCCCGGGCAGGCTCGTCAACGTTGGAATTGCCGAGCAGAACATGATCGACATCGCAGCGGGTCTCTCGCTCAGCGGTAAAGTGGCTTTCACGGGCTCGTTTGCAGTTTTCGGAACGGGCAGGGCATATGACCAGATTCGCAACACGGTCTGCTATTCCAAGCTCAATGTAAAGGTCGCTCCCACTCATTCCGGCATCTCGGTGGGACCCGATGGTGGCTCGCACCAGATGGTCGAGGACATCTCGCTCATGAGAACTCTCCCCAACATGAGGGTTCTCGTGCCGTCCGACTATGCGAGCGCAAAGCGCGCAATCAGAATTGCCGCAAACACCCCTGGACCCTTCTACGTGAGGCTCGGCAGGGCGAAGGTCCCCGAGGTTTATTCGCTCGACGAGGAATTCGAGCTTGGCAAGGCGAAGGTTCTTCGCGAGGGTGGGGACATCACGATCGTTGCATGCGGACTCGAGGTGAAGGAAGCCCTCGATGCAGCGGAGTCGCTTTCGGAGAAGGGCGTTGAAGCGGAGGTCATTGATGCCTTCTCGATCAAGCCCCTCGATGCGGAGACGATTCTGAGGTCTGCCGAGAAGACCAGGGCTGTGCTCACTGCAGAAGAGCATTCGATCTACGGTGGACTTGGATCTGCAGTGGCTGAGGTCCTCGGCGAGAACCTTCCCACAAAGATGAAGCGCGTGGGCATTCAGGACAAGTTCGGCACCTCCGGGAATGCGGGAGAGCTGTTCAAGGAATATGAGGTCGACTCCGATTCGATTGCAAGGTTTGCGTTGCAGCTGCTGGGCAAGTAACCGTTCAGGTTTTCAACTATCTTTCACGTTTAGGCGGCCGGACTGGATGCTCAGTCTGGCCGTCGCTCAGATAATTGTTGGAATATCCTCTTCAAGCCTCCGAATACGGACTTCTCCGAAAAACCACAATCCCGGCATCTGCTGGTGAATCTTTCGTCAGTCAGACGCTAAATCCACCCGTAAACGGCATATTTCAGCTGTTGGGAATATTTATTGAATGTGCTTATCTGCTAAAATGACAGCTAATTCGAAATGTTACAGTTCAAACGCAGCCTATTTCGATTGGAGAGAACGTGAGCTTAGAAGAACGTCTCCCCCGGAGTGATTCCAAGGCCGATCCGAACACCACATCCGGTGGTGCCCACGCCAAAAAGCCTCAGGGGGACAAAAAGACTAGAAGAAAAGCTTCTCCGAACATTCCAACTATCTCACCAGACGACGAACCAGCCCAGAGCCCCTCGTTCACAGCAAGCATGAGGGCGGCCAGACGTGCTGAGGGTGTGCCTTCGAATGCGAAGCCGGCTATCTTTTTCGATGGAGTGACCAAGATCTACGAGGCTCAGCCCGACAAGCCGGCGCTCGACAACATCACACTCAAGGTGTTCCCTGGAGAGTTCGTGTTTCTGGTGGGTCATTCTGGGTCGGGGAAGTCCACATTCATCAGATTGATCAACAGGGAGTTGCAGGCAACTTCTGGAAACCTGTACGTTGCAGGTGAGAACCTCTCGGATATTCGCAGCTGGAGGATTCCCTATCTAAGGAGGAACATCGGTTGCGTTTTCCAGGACTTCAAGCTTCTGCCCAAGAAGACCGCATTCGAAAACGTCGCCTTCGCACTTGAGGTCATTGGCAAGTCGAAGCACATCATCAATACCCAGGTCCCAGAGGTACTGCGCCTCGTCGGATTGGAGGAGAAGCTCGACAAGTACCCCGACCAGCTCTCTGGTGGAGAGCAACAGAGGGTTTCCATTGCGCGTGCAATCGTGAACCGCCCGCCGCTGCTGATTTGCGACGAGCCGACTGGAAACCTCGATCCCCAGACGTCGCTTGGAATCATGAGGCTTCTCGACCGAATCAACCGCACCGGCACGATCGTGCTCGTTGCCACCCACGACCGCGAGATGGTCAACAGCATGCGGCGCCGCGTGGTGACTCTGGAAGAGGGCCACATCATCCGCGACCAGGACAGGGGGGTGTACGGACTCGATGCGTAATCTCGGATACTTCATCAAAGAAGCCTTCACGAACTTCAAGAGGAACTTCTCCACGGGCATCGGATCTACGATCACGATTTTCCTGTCGCTTTTCCTCATCGGCATCTTCTTTTTCGCGAACATCGTGGTGCAGTCTGTCGTGGACTCCGTTGAGGACAAGGTGAGCATCACAGCGTATGTTGCCGACGACGCTTCCGACGCCGATATCAAAGAGGTAATGAGCTATATAGAGGGCTTGGATTACGTCGACAGCGTATCCTTCACCACAAAGGAGCAGGCACTCGAGGATTTCAAGAACT
The DNA here is from genome assembly GCA_050946255.1 of Coriobacteriales bacterium. Classification (GTDB taxonomy): domain Bacteria; phylum Actinomycetota; class Coriobacteriia; order Coriobacteriales; family CADBOM01; genus JBMNUL01. The sequence continues at coordinate 9,724 of JBMNUL010000006.1, forward strand.
CCACTGAGTCGAACACCGACATCGTGGAACAGCTCGATGGAGAGAACCCGCTTCCTCGTTCAATCGAGGTTGCTCTGACCGATCCGCAGCAAGTCGAGACCGTTGCGAATCAGATCATCGACAATGAGACTTTCCAGAATATTTGCGACCAGCCTGATAATCCCAGTGATTCTGTGATGTACGGTCAGCGCAGCGTCGAGAAACTCTTCAGCGTCACCAACATCGTCCGCTATGCGGGAATCGCCGCCGTTGTGCTGTTGGTGTTCGTGACCCTGATCTTCATCAACAACACGATCAGGCTCGCAATCATGGCTCGCCGGCGCGAGATTTCGATCATGAGATTGGTGGGTGCCACGAAGGGCTTCATACGAGGGCCGTTCATTATGGAGGGCATTATCCAGGCGCTGATTGGAAGTGCGTTGGCAATAGGATGCCTTGCATTGGTCAACGCGTTTGTGTCACCCTATCTCGTGGGCATCATCTCATGGCTGCCCGTGCAGATCAGCGGCGCCGAATTCCTCGGAGTCTCGCTGACATTGCTCGTAATTGGCCTTCTGATCGGCCTGTTTGGATCGGCTCTGGCAATGCGGAGATATCTCAAGGTTTAAGCTATGATATTCAGTTCTGATTGGAAGATGGACATGTGGGAGAGTACTTCTAGTGCAATCCCACATGTCCTTTTCAATGATTAACACATAGAGATAAAGGGAGTTGGAACCGTAAATGATCGATAGCGCTGATGGTGAGCCCAAATCGAACGCTGAAGATTTGAATATTCCAGATGATGAGAAGGAGCTGCTCAGCACCGAAATGCTGCTACAGGATTTGGGGGAGCCGGGAGCTCAGGGCGAAGACGCTCAGGTGAGTGATTCGGCGGGCCAACCTAGCTTCGAGCATGCCGGCCAAGGTGAGCCTGGAATTTATTCTGAGTCATACGGTTCCGAGGCCCAGCCGGGTGAAGGCCAGCAGCCTTACGGCGCCGGGGCCCAGACAGACGCGGACCAGTGGCAATATAGCGCTGAATACCAGCCGAACTCCCAGCCGGGTGCGGGGCAGTGGCAGTACGGCTCCGATGCCCAGCAGCCTTACGGCGCCGAGCCCCAGCAACAATATGGTGCGGGACAGCCGAACTCCCAGCCGGGTTCGGGCCAGTGGCAGTACGGACCAGAGGCCCAGCAGCCTTATGCTCCAGCAGATTTCGACCAGAACCCCTATGGGCCTGGTCCTCAACCCCCTTTTTCCACGGAGGAAATGGGAGCCTTTGAAGACGGGACTTCACCTCGCCGCAAGCGCAAGATACCGCAATGGTCGAAATACCTCATCGTTGTGGTCATCACCGCCCTGCTGTTCTTCAACGTCGGCATCATCGCCAACGATTCTGGATGGGTAAACGCCTTTTCATTTGGACAGTCCGGATCCGATGGAACTGCAACCGATGTCGCAAACAGGCTAGATGAGGTTGCGAACAAACTCGACAGCAACGGTCTCTACTCCTACGACGTGGATACAGCAACCGAGAAGGCTATCACGAGTCTTCTCGAGTCGAGCGATGACAAGTACGCGGAGTATTACGACACCGAAGGCTACAAGCAATTCCTCAACAACGTCAATGGAGATTACCTCGGAATCGGAATCTACATGTCAAAATATGGCAACTACGTTGTGGTGACAGGCGTGGTCGAAGGGTCTCCTGCAGAGAAGGCGGGAGTGCAGACTGGAGATGTGGTCGTGTCCATCGACGGCGAGGAGAAGGAATGGACTTGCTCCGAAGTCATCGATGCCCTCAAGAGGGGAGAGGGCGAGACCGTTGATATCGTCTGGCTCAGGCCAACCGAGGACAGCCTCAACAAGCTGATCGAAGCTGCGAACAATGACATTGAGAACGCCAGCGACGACTCCAGTGGGTCTTCCACCAATTACTCTGCAGATGACAATGCGAGCACAACGGGAACTGCATCAAAGATAGTTCTGGAAGGCAAGGAGATCTCTACCACGCTCACGTATGAAGAGGTGAAGATACCCGCAGTCTCCTATGAGATGATGGGCGATATTGGTTATATCCAGATCACCACCTTCAGTTCCGAAACGGCCACCGACACAAAGGATGCAGTGGAGATGTTGCAATCGGAGGGCGCCAAGGGTCTGGTAATCGACCTTCGCGACAATGGTGGAGGATATGTTGAGCAGGCGATTGAAATCGTGTCGATGTTCGTGGAGGATGGCGATGTTCTCCAGATTCGCTCCAAGGACTCGACGCAGACCATAAGCACCACCGGAGACAAGATATGCGACTTGCCGTTAGTGGTTCTGGTCAACGGCAATACCGCTTCTGCATCCGAGATCACCACCGCCGCCCTGAAGGACAACGACAGGGCAACCGTCGTCGGGACCACGACTTATGGCAAGGGGCTCATCCAACAGGTCGCGCCATTGTCGTTTGGCGGAGCGATTAAATACACCATCGCGGAATATCTGAGTCCAAATGGGGATACGATAGATGGAGTGGGGATCACCCCGGATGTCGTCGTGGAGGCAGAGAGCATCACCACCGACGATTCTGATGATGTTCAGCTGAACAAGGCAATCGAAGTGCTACAGGACAAAATCGGCGAATAGCCGAGGCTCAGGCGTACCGTTTGAAAGGCGAACATGGGGAAGAAGAAGGCATCAAGAAGACGCCGTTACGGCCGTTCTGGGCGAAGGAGCAACAGGTCGGTTGGCTCTCTCCCCACTGGGATAATCCGCATCACATCCGAGGGATTCGGATTCGTTGAATCGTCAGAGGGCAAGTTCTTCATTCCCTCAGACAAGATCCATGGGGCAATGGATGGCGACATGGTGAGGGTCCGTCCCAGGTCCTCCAGCTGGAGATACGAGGTCGAGAACTCACGGGCATCGAGCCGGGGAGATCAACACGCTCCCATAGCTGTCGTGGACAGGGTGCTCGATCGGGCCACGTCCAGAATCGTTGGCGTATACGTGGTCTACGACGGAATTGGCTATATCATTCCCCAGGACAAGCGCATGGATTATCTCATCCGAGCCTATCCCCGTCGCGGCCTGGATGTGGAGGAGGGCGAAGTCGTCCTCCTCACAATCGAGACCTATCCCACGAGACATGAGACCCCCTCCGGCCTCATCGAAGAGGTCATCGGGCACAGCGGCGATCCCGGGCTTCTCGAGGAGATCATCGCGGCAAAGCATGGCCTCGAGACCAAGTTCTCAGAAGCGGCCTTGGGAGAGGCGAAGTCCCTGGCTCTCGACGTAGAGGGGGTGCTCCGAGAGCAGGACAGACGTGACGTGAGGGACAGGTTCACCCTCACGATCGACCCCGCAGATGCCAGGGATTTCGACGACGCCCTCTCTGTCGACTATGTGAACGGGACAATGAGGCTGGGAGTGCACATCGCTGATGTCTCCAACTATGTCAAATGGGGAAGCTCCATCGACCTAGATGCCCGCAGGCGTTCCACGAGCACGTATTTCCCCGACAGGGTCATACCCATGCTTCCAGAAGAGCTCAGCAACGGGCTGTGCTCGCTGAATCCGGGAGAGGATAGGCTCTCGTTCACCGTTGACATCATGTTGGATGAGAACTGCGCGCCAATCGGGCGCGAGATGTATCCGAGCGTGATGCGGTCCAGCCTCCGTCTAGATTACGATTCTGTTCAGAAGATGTTCGAAGGGGAGATGGACTATCCATCGGAAGAGGCCAAGCGGACGCTTCAGGCATTGCGAAAAATCGGTGGAAAGCTCAGGGCCAGGCGCATGAAGAGGGGAGCCCTCGACTTTGAATCCACCGAGCTCAAGGTAACGTTCGATGGCGACGGCAAGCCCGATGGAATTGTGAAGCGCAGCCGGAGCGAGGCTACCAACTTGGTCGAAGAGGCAATGATCTTGGCAAACGAGACGGTTGCCGAATATATGCTGAGCTGCGATGCTCCCATGGTCTACAGGGTTCATGACAATCCCGACCCGAGGAGGATCGACGAGGTTGTACCGATACTCAAACAGTTCGGGCTTGCAAGTGAGGGGGCTCCACTTTCCAACTTCCAGATACAAGAAGTGCTGGACGAGGTCCGTGGCAAGCCAACGGAAGAGCTGGTCAGCATGCTGCTCCTGCGCGCGATGAAGCAGGCTGTTTACCGTGACGTTTTCACGACGCATTTCGGGCTCGCGTCCAGTGGGTACACGCACTTCACGTCTCCCATCAGGAGATATCCGGACTTGATGGCCCACAGGTTGCTTCGGCTCAGATTGATAGAGGATCTGCGCGCGGAGGGCAGGTACACTGGTCCGCTTCCGGATGCCGTTTCCAATCTCGACACGATGATCGACCAGCTCGGATGGCTCTGCGAGAACTGCTCTGTGAAGGAGAGGGATGCCGAGAAGGCATCCTATGATGCCCTGGAATCCAAGATTTGCGAGTATATGCAGCAATTCATTGGCGAAGAGTTCACTGCCATGATCGTGAACGTGCTTCGGTTCGGTTTCTTCGTGAGACTGAAGAACGGTTGCGAGGGTTTGGTGCCGATAAGGGGAATCGACGGCAGATACGAGTACGACGAGAGAATGAGGACGCTGACCGAAGTGGGCGGCGGAAGCCTGAAGTCCTTCCGCATGGGGCAGAAGCTTAAGGTCGTTCTCATTGAGTCAGATCCGCGCAAGGGCCAGCTGACATTCAAGCTGGCGAAGCAGCCGCAGTAGTCGCGTTTGCCGCGTCCGACCCGCGCAAGGGCCATCTGACCTGAAATTCCAGTGGATAATCAGCCCCGGTAGATTTGGCAATCTCAAGCCCCAGTAGATTTTTCTGGCAGGCGCATTAACGTCAAGGTCATGTTCGTTGGGCAGTAGATGGAATTCGTCGGCTAGCGAGTTTTTTCATTGCCAAACTGTATTTGGGTCGATTTATTTCAACGGATTATTCAGCTGGTGTAGTGCATCAGATTTTTATCTTCAGGTTTTGTTGACTTTTTCCATTACGGTCACATATGCTAAACCTATCTATATAGTGAATAATGCTAAAAATGGATATTCTCAAATAGAGATAAATCCTTGTTGATTGATATTTGGGGATTCGGTTGAGGTTTTCCAGTTGGGAATCATGTGAAGGTTTCAAATCGAGGTTTCCAATAGATGTTCTCAGTTGAGAGCCAGTCATCGGGGAGCAAGTAACTGAGGGTTCATACCATGCGACCGCCAAAAGGGGTTTTAGCGTGTCGTTTCTGGTGAGATTCGGGCAATGCTCGAGTGCTGCAAGAAAGGATCGGGGTAGAGATGCATAGATTAAAGACTGCCAGCAAGGGCAAGAGAGCTTTCGCCGCATTTGCGGCGACGATCGCTGCCGCGGCTTTGGTGATTTCCCTGGGGGGAATGGCATTGGCCTCCGGGGGAACGCTCTCGGGCTCTGGCACTGAAAGCGATCCGTATTTGATTGAGGACGCCCAGGACCTCGTCAAGGTCTCCTCTGATGTCAATGCGGGCACAAACGCCGACTCGTATTACAAGTTGGCAAACGACATCGATATGTCCTCGGTCGATAACTTCACTCCAATAGGAAACTATGGAACCTATTCGTCCCACAACGCCTTCTCTGGCACGTTCGATGGCGACGGGCATACGATTTCCAACCTCAACGTCTCTTACACCGATGACGCTGGACTGTTCGGCTACGTCTCTGGCACCTCGAGTGCAAACGCGGTGATTGAGAATCTCACCGTCAGCGGAACAGTTGAAATGACCGGAACAAGCCATAATGCCGCTGCTGGAATTGCAGCATATGTTGATGGGTACACCACCATTTCCAATTGTCGCAACATGGTAAATGTCACAAGCGACTACGGCAACTACGATGGAGCCGGCGGAATCATTGGAAAGCTCCAATACACCGGTGGCGTAACTGTGGACTCCTGTGTCAACGAGGGGACCATTACATCTGCTGCGCAGTCGAGCTATGGAAGCGCGAACAACAGTTCTGCCGCTGCTGGTGGCATCGTCGGATATATGTACTATCCTGGGTCCAGCTCCCTCTCAAACTCGATCACCAACTGCTACAACACCGGAACCATTACCACAACCACGGGATATGCTGCTGGTGGTATCGTGGGATATATGTACCAGGCTAGTTCTGGCGGGACCACAAATGTGGAGAACTGCTACAACACGGGAACCGTCTCGCTTTCAGACGCTGGCAGTTCCCATACGAGTCATTTCGGGGGCATAGCCGGATACTTCTCCGGAAGCAGCACCTCCCTCACCAGCAAGTATTCGATCGTCAATTGCTACTCGCTCGACACTGCGGCGAGCCAGCTCTACCCAGATACCTCAACCGTCACACTCACCGACAATGCCCTGAAGACCTCTACGGAAATGTCAACGGCAGATTTCGTCACGCTGCTCAACGCCAGCCAGGATCCTGTCAAGTGGTATAAGGGAATCACTACTCCAAAGCTCTCCTGGGAAATCGTTCCGGGTGCACCTACAATCGACACCGACCTCTCCACGGACCTCGTGGAATACAACGTTGGCGATACCGCAACGGCACTGACCATTTCAGCTTCAAAGCCTGCCGATGGTGCTGAGGGCAGCGATGGCACGCTGAGCTATCAGTGGTACTCCAACAGCACGAATGACACCGAGACCGGAACTGCAATCTCGGGTGCCACTTCGGAAACCTACACTCCTTCAACTGCTACCTCTGGAGAGACCTATTACTATTGCGTGGTAACAAATACGTACACATCGGGAACCGAGACGGCAACTCAGAGCATCACGAGCAGTGTTGCCCATATCGTCGTTCACTCGAGCACTGCTGCTGCGACCCCGACCATAACCACTCAGCCTGCATCTCAAGATGGTGTGGCCCAGGATGCAGAGGTCACGCTTTCTATTGGGGCAAGTGTCACTGGCGACGGCGCAGGCGTCCTGAGCTATCAGTGGTACGAGAGTTCTGACAATGCCGTCAGCGACGATGACACGGCAATCGAAGGTGCGACATCTGAATCCTATGTCCCGGATACTTCTGCAATAGGCACCACGTACTACTATTGCGTGGTCACCAACACGTTCGAGGCGACGAAGACCGCTACTGCAACTTCCGATGTCGCGCAAGTCACCGTGAAGCCGGTGGAGATTTCCACGGCCGAGGAACTTGCGGCCCTCTCTACCAGGGTTTCCGGCGGCGATGATTGCGATGGCAAGAACTTCGTGCTCACAGCAGACATCGACCTCTCCGGGTATGAGAACTGGAGCCCGATTGGTGAAAGCTCAAGCAACCCGTTCAGCGGCAGCTTCGATGGACAGGGTTATAAGGTCACAGGCCTCAACATTGAAACCACCGCCAGCTACGCTGGGCTGTTCGGCTATATCGAGAACGCCTCGATCTCCAATCTCACTGTTTCCGGAAACGTCAGCGGCACCAGCAATGTTGGAGGAGTCGTCGGCAATGCAATGGGCGACTGCACATTGACCAACCTCGGTAACGAGGCCGATGTCACCGGAACTGGAAGCAAGATAGGTGGAATCATCGGTCATTCCGAGGGCTATGCCTTCACCTTTACGATGACCGGCTGCTTCAACCGTGGTGCCGTCTCTTCCACCAACGAGGGATCTACTGATTTTGTCGGTGGCGTTATCGGGCAGACCGAGGCCGGCACCAACACCATCTCCGAGTGCTACAACACCGGAACCATTTCCGCATCTGGATACACAGCCGGTGGAATCCTTGGAGGCACGTACTCCTATTCCGGCCGTAACACCACGATTTCCGACAGCTACAACGCCGGTGTCGTGAGCGCTGCAACCAATGCAGGTGCCATATCGGGACACGCCTATTATTCTTCCTATAGTTCATCCTCGAATCTCACGCTCACAAATTGCTATTACGACTCCGATGTCGCCGATGGAATTCCTGCGGTCGGAGATCAAGATGCAGTGACCTCGACGGGCAAGACTACCGATGAGATGATGGACGAGTCCTTCCTCACCACTCTGAGCTCCAGCGGTGCGTTCGTCACCGACCTTGCAAAGATCAACTCCGGCTATCCGATCTTCACTAGAGAAGCGGTAGAAGGCCAGCCTCTCATCTCGGCCAACCCAGAGGACGTGAAGGTAGCCAAGACCGGTGATGCCACCATGAGCGTTACCGCAGCTTGCCCATCCGAACCTGAGGCTGCCGCTTCGGGAACCCTTTCCTATCAGTGGTATACCAACAAGACCGGATCCGAGGACATCTCCAATTCCACGGCAGTTGAAGGTGCCACCTCTGCAACGCTCACAGTTCCCACCGATGCGGACCATACCGGAGTGAACTACTACTTCTGCGTGGTAACCAACACGTTCGGCGACCAGAGCGCCTACTCGGTTTCCTTCAGCGCGAAGGCTACCGTGATCTCGAGTGTCGAGGCCTCAATTCCCAACGTAGTGGTCCTTACCAACGACGTCACTTATACCTATGGTGAGACAGCAGAAGCGCTTGCCGTCCTCGCCACTGCCAGCGAGCCTGGAAATGGGACTTTGACCTATCAGTGGTACAAGAGCGACACGCGCGACAACAACGTCGAGACTGCAACGCTCATCGAGGGTGCGACTTCAGCACAATACACTCCCGAGACCAGTACGATTGGTGATGCCTACTACTTCTGCGTGGTCACCAACACGTTCGAAGACGTCAAGACTGCTACTACCGCAAGCTCTCTCGTCAAGGTGACGGTGACCGCACCACAGATCTCCACGCCAGAGGAACTCAACGACTTTGCCGCAACGGTCAATTCCGGTGTGGACTTCTCGGGCGTCACGGTAACACTGGCCAACGACATCGATATGACCGACACTGAGCTGACCTCCATCGGAAGCTCCAGCAGGCCTTTCGCTGGAACCTTCGAAGGAAATGGATACAAGATCTCCGGGATCACCAGCAATGAACCGCTGTTCACCAATGTTGAAGGCGGAACGATCGAGAATCTGGATGTCGAGGCAACCATCAGCTCGTCTTATTCGACTGCCGGTGTTGTCTACAGCATCGAAGACGGAACAATTAACAATGTGAGCTTCAGTGGCTCTGTTAACACCAGCGGCCCGGCTGTCGCGGGAATCGCCGGAACCGTCAGTGGTACCACGACAATCGATGGTGCGGAGAACTACGCCGACATCACCTCGACCAGCACCTCCTCTTACTCCACTTCTGGAGTAGCAGGAATAGTGGGAATCAGCTCCGATGACCTCACAATCACAAATTGCGCGAACTACGGAGACATCTCCGGCTACCTCGTTGCTGGCGGAATCATTGGAAGGGCAGCTGGTTATCCAGATGTCAGCTACTCCCTGAACAGGGGAAGCGTCACAATCACCGGCACCACTTCTTCCAGCTACACTTGGATGGGCGTCGGAGGAATAGCTGGTGGCTGGCAGGCTTATTCCACCAGTGACTCAGCAGATATCGTAGCTTGCTACAACACTGGTACGATTTCCGCTACCACCGGACATGGAGCTGGCGGAATCGTAGGATGGTGGAAGAACTCCACCAGCTCGCTGTCCAAGATAGACAGCTGCTACAATGCTGGAACCGCGACCGTGGGCAACACCTCCTATTCCACCAATGTTGGAGGAATCTTCGGTCGTTACACCAGCGATACGACCACGAAGACCACGCTTTCCAACTGCTATTACCTCGAGGAGTCGACGATTGGCGATGCCAGCTATGGAACTGCCACCGCTGGACCTGGCACGACACTGACCGCGCTTCCTGTCAGCGTTACTTCCGACCAGCTCACTGGAGCTGCGGATCTGACCGTGGACACCACGACGCAGTCTGTTCTCACCTGGCTCAACACCGACTCGACCTACTACAAGGCAGATGCAACCGATGATGCCGCGATCAACAATTCGTTCCCGGTCCTCACTTGGGAGCAGACCGAGGCAGCAGAGGCTGGAAATGCCGTCGTGACGATCTCACCTGAGGGAACCTCCCTCACCATCATGGGATCTGATGGACATAAGTACTCCAGCTACACCACCAACTCCGATGGCGCAAGGGTTTACGAGCTGCCCGTTGGCGATTACACCTGGGAAGCCTCTGCCTCTGGTTATTTGAGCGATAGCGGCAGCTTCTCCGTGACAAATGGAGCCGACACCGCCGTCAGCGTCTCGCTCATCGAGGCCCCGACGTTCAAGCTCGATTTCAACATCACGAACGAGGATGGATCCGACTTTGCTGGAACTGTCAAGGTAACAAGCGATGAATTCGGGGACATCACCCTCGATTCCGACTACGCTGCGACCGTCAAAGAGGGAACCTACAGCTACACGGTGACCGAGGACGGGTACCGCGCCAAGTCCGGTACAGTCACGGTGTTCGATGACGATGCCACCGTCGATATCACGATGGAAGTCGATGACGTATGGGACGGCAGCACCAGCGTGCCCTCCAACATGAGCTACAACGAGGAGGGCGGCTACTACGAGATCTCGGTCGGCACTCCCTCCGAGTTGGCATGGGTGTCCCAGGCCATCAACGACGAACCCGACACTTACGCAAACGCTCACATCACGCTCACCAACGACATCGCGTTGAACGAGGAGGGCTCCACTGAGAACACATGGACTCCTCTGGACACGAACTCCCTGAAGCCCTTCTGCGGCGAGATCGACGGACAGGGCCACAAGGTGACAGGCATGTACGTGGGGACCGATACTTCGATGTACGGCTCGTTCGTGGGAATCGTCGGCGGGGATGACGCCACGATCGTGATCAAGAACCTCATCGTGGAGGGCGACGTCGAGCAGGGCTACATCGGCGCCGGAATCGTTGGAGGCACAACTGCCACCAAGTTCAACCTCACGATCGAGAACTGCGGCAACGAGGCCGACGTCACGGTCACAAGCGACTATGGGTTCGCGTTCGCCAGCGGAATCATTACCAACGTCAACGCCGACTCTGAGTCCACGATCAGCATCTCTGGCTGCTATAACAAGGGCGAAATCACCGCCACGGCTCCCGATACGGTCACCTCGAGCGCTCAGTCCGTGGCCGCCGGTATCGTGGGCATCGACCGCAGCGGATTGATCACGAGTGTCGAAAATTGCTACAACACCGGGAAGATCACCTCGACGATCAATCCCTCCTCCAGCACTTCTACCAGCGGAGTAGCCGGAATCCTCGGTGTCTCTTCCGCCGCAGTTACGATTTCCAACTGCTACAACGCAGGCGAGATCGTTGCCCCGACTGGAAACACCGTTTCGGGATCTATTGCCGGCATGCTGAGCAGTGAATACGCGGCGATCGACTCCACCTCCTACTGGGTGGACGGCACCGCCACCGCTGCCGTGGGAACTATAACCACGGCCGACAACAACACTGCGACCAAGGTCGACAACGCTGATGCGCTCACCGCGGAAAACCTCGGCAGCGCCTACAAGGAAGTAGAGGAAGGCGTTACCTTCAACAATGGTATGCCGGTGCTAGCTTGGGAAACCGTGCCCAGCATGTTGCCCTCTACTATCACCGTGGCGGACATGTTCTACACCGGTAGCGCTGTCGTTCCGGATGTCGTAGTGACCGATGGTGACGCCACCCTCGCGGAGGACACAGACTACACTCTGGTCTACAAGGATTCCGAGGGCAATGTGATCCCGGCCACCAACTTGATCGAGCCGGGTACTTACACCGCTGCATTCACCGGTATGGGCAACTACTCAGGGACCCGTGAGGTTGAGTTCTCGATCCTCATCCAGCTCTCCGATAGCATGGTCGCCGACATCGCCGACATCGTTTACACGGGCGAGGCGGTCAGTCCCGAGGTGAAGGTCACCGACGGCGAGACCGAGCTTGTCGTGGGCACCGACTACACAGTGGCCTACAAGGACGCAGACGGCAATGACGTGACAGCCGATCAACTGGTCGGTCCTGGCGACTACACGGCAGTCATATCCGGCACCGGAACATACGGCGGCACCGTGGAGAAGGCCTTCTCCATCGAGAAGACCACGCTGACCGAAGACATGGTGGCCAGTGTGGACAACCCGCGCTACACGGGCGAAGCCTTGGCACCTGCCGTCTCGCTCAAGGACGGCGACACCGAGCTAGTAGAGGGCACCGACTTCACGGTGGCCTACAAGGACGCCGAGGGCAACGACGTGGCCGCTACCGACCTCAAGGAGATAGGGAGCTACACGGTCGTGTTCACCGGAACCGGCAAGTACGAGGGAACAGTGGAGACCACGTTCGATGTGCTCTCCCAGTACAGCTCTGATGACATCTACGACCTGATCACCAATGCTCGTGTGGACCTGGCCTCGACCAAGGTCAGCGCGGACGGTACTGATGTGACAACTGATTCCACTTGGGTCACCCAGGAACAGGCAGACGCTCTCAAGGCGGCAGCGGATGAGGCCAAGAGCGTGGTTTCCAGTGGCACTGCCACCGAGGCCGACATCCAGAATGCAGGGGACACGCTCCAAAGTGCTGTCGTTACATTCGAGACCGCTGTGCAGAATGGAACCAAGGTAATCAACGAGAACGGCAAGTGGACGAGGCTGTCTGGAACAGACAGGTACGGCACGATGAAGGCCATCGTCGATGAGGGCTTCGAGAGCGCCGATACCGTGATCGTTGCCTCCGGCGAGAATTTCCCGGATGCCCTCAGCGCGTCTGGCCTGGCTGGAATTTACAATGCCCCGGTCATCCTGACAAAATCTGATTCCCTGAGCCCGGATGCCAGTGCCGAGATAACCAGACTTGGAGCTACAAAGGCCATCGTGGTCGGAGGATCCTCCTCGGTGTCCAACTCGGTAGTGGCCTCCATCGAGGCGCAGAACGTGTCGGTCACCCGTGTCTCCGGCAAGTCTCGTGTCGAAACTAGCCTGGCAATCTACAACAGCGAGAGTGGAAATTGGGGTAGCACCGCGATAATCGCGAACGGCTACAGCTTCGCCGATGCCCTGTCGATCAGCTCTTATGCCTACTCTGTCAAGGCACCTATCTTCCTTGCAGATGAATCTGGCAACATCGATTCCAGCACTCTTGAGGCGATAACCGAGGGAGGCTTCGACAACGTCATCATCGTGGGTGGCACGGGTGCTGTTTCAAGCACAATCGAGACCAATGTAACGGGCGCTATTTCCAGCGTGACCCGTCTGGGCGGCGCCAACAGGTACGCCACCTCCGCGATAATCGCCGAGTTCGGTCTGGAAAACGGTATGAGCTGTGACAAGATGGCACTGGCTTCTGGAAAGAACTTCCCAGATGCGCTGGCCGGCGCTGCACTCTGCAGTGTCAACAATTCGGTGCTGCTTCTCGTGGACGATTCCGACACTTCCGGTATCGATGAAGTTGTGGCACCTAATTCCGATAGCATCAACTCGGGATACCTGCTCGGAGGAAGCGGGGCTGTGAGCTCCAAGATCTTCGAGATGGTAAATTCACTGTAATCGGCAATGTAACAGGGGGTTACGTTCGCCATTTAGAGGTTGGCAGGAAAGGACAAACGTTTTGACAGTCTGGCGGCCTTAGGAACATAGCGCCGAGCGGTTTCGCTCTTTCGATGGCAGATGTCGTTTTATGCGGCATCTGCCAGCGGCGCATTTAATGGGTTTTTAGGTTTGTGGAGTATCAAGGGGGAAATATGTTGGAAAGCAGATCCGGTAGCAGCTCCCGGGAAATTCGAAGGGGAAGAAAAAAGCATCTGCGCGAGAATTTGAAGAAGGCCTGGTGCGTGTTTGCATGCTTCGCCTTGGTCCTCGGGCTTTTCCCGTCTTTGGGGTATGCGCAGGGCTCAACGACATCCGGAGCTGATACCAGCGGGGTAGAGGTACAGGCCTCAAGCGAGGACAACTCCTCTGCTCAGGATTCGGGTTCCAGCGCCCAATCGGGACAAGTTCAGGGAGAGTCCGTGGAGACGTCGGCATCTTCGTCATCTGACGTCACCGGGTCTTCCAGCTCTGCATCTGCTGACAATGGAACGGGCATTTCTACCTCGGAGGATTCCACTTCATCCGAGGCTGGGGACAATTCCTCCGAATCAGCTGAGCAACTCAGCATCGCAACAACCCTCGAGTCCGATGGCGTCGAGGGAGAGGGCGATGTGAAGGCCACGTCGTTCGACGTTGCCTCAGAGGAATACCAGACGGTTCAGAACGGAATCGACAACAGTCTGGACCTCGCGAACCCCGAGGATCTCCCAACATACTCTGGAGGCTCTGGCACTGCTGAGGACCCCTACCTCATCTCCACTGCCGCAGACCTCGAATCCCTTAGAGAAACCGCCAACACCGTTGGCAGTTCCGGAACGTGCTTCTACTACGAGCAGACTGCCGATATCGACCTTGCAAACGTGCAATGGGACAAGGGAATCGGCTATTCCAACACCACCTACTACTTTACCGGCGTCTATGATGGCGCAGGCCATGAGATCACAGGCTTGAACATCTCCTCCAGCAATGTTGATTCCGAATATTCCTACATCGGATTGTTCGGCTATCTGGGATACTCCTCCAGCGATGATATTGATTACGCCACCGTGGAGAACCTGACCGTCAGGGGAACCGTCACGAACTCCGATGACGTGTCAAGCGCCACGGGTACCATGCACAAGTACACGGGCGGAATCGCAGCTTATGGTTATTGCTCCAAGATCATCAACTGCAAGAGCTATGTCAGCGTTTCGTCTCCCGGTTATATGGGTTCTGCCTATGCCAAGACCTATATCTCATCTTCATCCACGGCATTTACCGGTGGAATCGCGGGAATGGTAACCGGTTATAGCGATACCACAACCACGGGTATTTTCGACTGCACCAACTACGGGTCCGTTTCCACGAGCTCGTTTGTGGCCGGCGGAATCTTGGGCTATTCCAATATGTACACGACGCTGAGGAACGATGACAACGAGGGAGATGTCACCACAGCCGGGTGCTTTACCGGTGGAGTCCTCGGTGTTGCAGGTGGATATAGCGAGAAGGTCATCAACTGCCTCAACTCCGGCAAGGTCACATCGACGATGACCTATGAGGACCAGGTGGCGCTCAGCGAAGATGCCCCTGCGATCCCAAACTCTATCGGAGGCGTTGTGGGCTATGTCAACGGTGGCAAGTTCAGCATCGTCTCCTCTTGCAACAAGGGCGATGTCACCTCTGCAGGCGTTAGCGTTGGAGGAGTCGTCGGCTGCATGGGAAGCTTCAGCTGGCCGGAATATGGAGCAGGCGACTCTGCAACTTGGTCCAGCTGCGTCACCACCGGGTCTATGACCGATTGCTATAACACCGGCACGGTCTCCACCACCGCAACCAACGATCTGGTTGCGGTTGGCGGGGTCATCGGAGTTCTCCCCACCAGCGTGGAGGGCTCCAATGCCACGGGATGCGCCGTGACCGGATGCTACAACATCGGAACCGTTTCGGCTCCCTCGATCACATCGGGGTATGTCGGGGCGATAGCGGGTGCACCGTACGTTGCAACCCTCAACACCACCTCCGGAAACGTGGAGGGCAACTATTTCCTCACCGGAACGGCAGAAAATGCATTCGGAAGCGCCGAGAAGGGAAGCTCCTACAGTTCGGATTTCGCGGGCAAGGCGCTTGGGGAGTCGGAGCTGAAGGCCCAGGAGATCGGCACGACCTATGTCACCGACTCGACTAATACGATCAACGATGGGTACCCATATCTCAAGTGGGAGAATCCCGATGCGACTTTCGCCGTGACCATCGGGGTCAGCTACAACAACACCTCTAACGTCGGGGACAACACCCCGACTCTGGTCGTGACCAAGCAGGGTTCCACCGATGCGATTTCCTTCACGATGGGTGAGGCAGCTTCAGACGGGTCTCGCGAGTTCACTGCAAACCTTCAGAACGGAACATATGAGTACACGCTGTCGCAAGAAGGCTATGGTGCCACATCCGATGAGTCTGATTCGACACCAGTGACGGGCACGTTCACGGTTAACAAGGGGGATGTCTCTGTCGACCTCGAGCTCGTGGCCAAGACCTACACCTACACGATGAGCTACACCCCGACCGATGCCAATGTCAGCGGACTCAGGGCAGTGACCTCTGGGACCACCGCAGGCTCCACTTCGGGCGATTCCACTGCAGGCACGAAGGTCGCGAAGAACCTCTACAACGGCAGCTTCTACTACACGGTGAGCAAGTTCGGCTATGCACCGCAGAGACATGACTTCACGATCTCGTATGGAAGCTCCAGTGGCAGTGTCGACCTCGTCGCCAATCCCACTCATGCGCTGAACATCACCTTCAACGCTCCAACTGGGAGCAGCTTCACTTCCGATACCCTGCCCAAGATCGTGATCACAGCCAAAGATTCCAACGGGAATTCCTACAATCAGACATTCACGGCCACGCTCGATTCCACTGATGCCACCAAGGCCACGTTAGCCGTCGACATGAGCGAGTTCGAGGCGGCCGAGGGAAGCTCGAACAACACGTATTCCTATCTCATCTCCGCATCTGGTTGCAACTCCGTGAGGGGCACCGTGGATATGTCGGCAGACAAGGACCTCACAATTGACCTCGCCGACAAGACGAAGTGGGATGGAACCTACGATATCTCCTGGTATGACCCGGACAACCCCAAGACAGAGTACACGATCACCACGCCAGAGCAGTTGGCCGGAATCTCCTATCTCGTGCACGAGTGGGGAACCTACAACCAGGCCAAGTACCAGACCACCGATTTCGAGGGCGTGACCTTCTACCTGGCAAACGACCTCGACCTTGGTGGAGAGGAGCTCGGGTTCAACTGGTATCCAATCGGGTACTACACGGCCTATTGCACGTTCCACGGGACTTTCGATGGACAAGGCCATACGATCAAGGGTCTCTACTGCGACTGGTCCAGCACCAACTACCTAGGGCTATTCGGCGGAGTGACTAATGCCACGATCAAGAATCTCAACGTCGAGGGAACCGTCTCTGGCGGGCAGGACCTTGGCGGACTCGTGGGAGGGTCCTTCGGGTCCACGATAGAGAACTGCAGCTCCAATGTCGTCGTCACCTCCAATGTGAGCGGCGCAAACGGAATCCTCGTCGGTGTTGCCGACGATAGTGACGACGTTCTCAGCACGATCAAGGGCTGCACGTCATATGGCAGCGTGACCTGCACTGGTAATTCCGGAAAGCTCGGTGGCATCGTGGGAGAGTCCACTGGCGCCACGATAACGAACTGCGCCAACTACGGTGACGTTCTGAGCGACAACGCATACAACAGCTCGTCCTACATCTCGTTCTACCTCTATGGCGCCGGTGGAATCGCCGGAAACATCAATGCCGACACGACCATCGAGGCCTGCTTCAACACGGGCAAAGTCCATGGGATGGTAGCAGGTGGAATCGTCGGAGGATCTCGCGGTGTGGTAAGCAACTGCTACAACACCGGTGAGATCACGGGCGTCAATGCAAACAGCGATGCCAGCTCAATCGTCTGTGTTGGAGGCGTAGTCGGACTCCGCAGGGCGGACAGCTACTACTCGACGTCGAACTGCCAGATTCTCAACTCCTACAACATCGGGACTCTTACCCAGGCTTCTGCCGGGTCGAACCGTTGCGGTGGAATCCTTGGGGCATACGCGGACTCCACACAGTGGCCCACCGAAGGGTCCACGGATGTCGTGAACAACTACTATCTCACAGGCTGCGGCGCTTCGGGTGCATTCGGCGGATATGGTGAGAGCGGCACGGCCGCCACGACCGCTTTCGATGTTACGGGGGCCGGCGAGTCCATGGACTCCGCAACGCTGAAAGCCGCTGCTGCAACGCTCGGAGTTGCATGGTCGGAGGATACTGATTCCACTTACAACTCCGGATATCCCTATCTGCGCTGGCAGAATCCGGATTCGCTGTATGCGGTCAGCATCGTGGTTTCCTATGATGACGGCTCCAACTCCAACGATACCCTCCCGGTGGTAAAGCTCTACAACAAGTCCGATGACACCGAGGTCGCCCAGACATCGCAGTCTGGGATGAGCTGGTCGTTCGACCTGGCCAACGGAGAGTACTACTACACGGTTTCCCAGGAAGGTTACGAGACCGTGGGCCCGGTGGATGTGACGATTTCCGGGCAGTCTGTCACCGAGAACGTGACTCTCAAGATCGACAAGGCCACGGTGACCTTCAACCTGTCCCCGGCAGATGCGAGCATCGTGCTCTCCAATTCCGATGGAGATCAGGTAGACCCCACCACCACAGACACCACGACTGGCGTAACGACCTACTCGCTGCCAATCGGGACCTACAACTACACTGTCAAGAAGTTCGGTTACACGGCCCAGACCGGTAGCATCGAAGTTGCCTTCGACGACCTCACGCAGGACGTGAGCCTGACCGTGATTCCCACGACCGCAACGGAATTCGATATCACCCCGGCATCGGGTTCCTTCAACTCCAACGGCGCGACCGTGATCCTATATCAGGATGGTGTCGAGAGATACAAGTGGACCAAGGCTGCCGACGATGATGGCACCGTGCGTCTCGTGCAGGATGTCCCCCAGGGTGACTACACCTACACGGTGGTCGCCACCGGGTATGCTGCTCAGACTGGCAGCGTTACCGTGGGTGAGGAAACCCAGAAGGTGTTGCTCAATCTCACCGAGAAGTCAGGATGGAACGGCACTGCCGACATCTCTTGGGTCGATTCCTCTACATATGCCTCCAACGACCACTTCACGATCACCTCTGAGGAGCAGCTCGCGGGGCTGGCATACCTGGTCAACAGCCGCGGCTACGATTTCAGTGGAAAGACCATCGAGCTTGCCTGCGACCTCAACCTCAACAACCGCAACTGGTCGCCGATTGGGGTTTATGGCAAGAACTTCGAGGGGACCTTCGATGGCGGAGGATTTGCCATCGATGGCCTCAACATTGTCAAGCAGTCGACCACTGTTTCTTCCAACTCTCTAGTGTTCGGGTTGTTCGGTATGACCGACGGCGCTACGATCGAGAATCTGGTCGTCCGTGGAAACATCACGCTCGATTCGCTGCCCGTGGACAGCTCGGGAATTTGCGCAATCGGGGGAATCGTCGCAAAGGCGGATTCCACCAAGATCTTGAACTGTGGCAGCGAGGTCAACATCAATATCACCAACACGCAGAGCAAGATTGCCGTGGACATCGGAGGAATCTCCGGATGGGGAATCAACTCCAACTTCGAGGGATGCTACAACTCCGGCAGCATCGACGTGTCCTCTGTTACTGACACTCTCGATTCTCAGGTCATGGTCGGTGGACTGTGCGGGTTCAGCAACTGCCTGACCAACACCTACGAGGTGGTCGACTGCTACAACACCGGAAACATCACGGCCGAGGCCGACAAGTACGTGCGCGTTGGCGGTCTGATCGGTTCCTGGTCGACTTATTACTCCGCCGGACCTTCGGCAAATATGGAAAACGTCTACAACACCGGCAAGATCGCATCTAATGTAAATGCACACGTTGATGGCACGGAGAACTATGCAGGAGCGATAATCGGTCAATTCTCGTTCAACGACTCCTCTACCGTGACCAATGCGCACTATCTTGCAGGGAGTGCCAGCACTGGATTCGGAAATGTTTCCGACGAGGAAATCGCCCTTGCTGTGGAGGAGACCCAGGAGACCATGCTCTCTTCTGAGTTCACCACCACGATGGGCGAAGCGTTCAAGCAGGCAAACGACGGTAATGCAGAGTACTATCCACTGCTCAAGTGGCAGAAGGATGTGGTTTCCGCAACAATCGTCACGATGCCCACCAAACTCGACTACGTCGACGGTGAAACATTCGACAGCACTGGAATGCAGGTCGAGGTCACCACTGCAAGTGGGGACGTGCGCACGGTGGAGAGCGGTTGGGTCGCAATCAATGGCAACAACCTGCGCCCCGGCACAACCGAGGTGACGCTGAGCTATCAGGGAATCGCGCTTACGGTTCCAATTACGGTCTCGTGGCACGATCAGAGCCTGCCCTCGACCCTCAACTATTCGATTGAGGCTCCTGCAGTGGGTGGCAAACCGCAGACCACGCTGACCCCAGCTGACGATTCCACTTCAGATGCCAATCCACACATCATCCAAACGATTGTCTGGACCCACGCCGGGTCCGAGATGACCGACACCCATTTCGCGAAGGCGTCCTACTACCGTGCGGAGGTCACGCTCACCGCTGAATACGATGACGGCGGGCACTACGTGTTCCCCGACGACCTCGTTGTAAACGTCGACGGATCCTTCGACATCCTCGATTTCCAGGTGGCTTCCGACAAGGTAACGTTCACGTTGACCTTCGAGCCGACCAGCTCCGAGTCCAGCGGGATCACAGCCTCTGCAACACATCTCTATTACGAGGGAGATTCGAGCAATCCACTGGTTGCCGAAATGATTCCCGGCGATGGTGCCCTCACCTTGATCGACTCCAAGGGCAACTCCACTGAGCTCTCAGTTTACGATGTGGAGTACGACCTGGTTCTCCAGGGGTCGCTTGGCGTTGAGGCCGACTACAGCAGAATTGAAAATGGCGAGACAACCACGACCAAGTTCACTGGTGTCAATCTTTATGGTCTGCTGCAGTCTTACGGGATCATCGAGAGGGGCAGCGACGACTCGACTCAGGTCACGCTGACCGACACTTCTGGAAGGACATACACCCTCACTCTGGGCGACATCCGCAACAACAGGAACACCTACGATTCCGATGGCAACCAGACCTCGACGGTCTCGGCGATGCTGAGCTTTGCAGAGGATGGGGTCCCATATCTCAAGTCGACCTCGCTCCACGCCACCAAGGCCCCGTTCTCGGTGGAACTTGGAATGAGGAGCAGCGATGATTCCTCGACGCTCTCCTACGTCAACATCACCAAGATCGAAGTCGGAAAGAAGGTCAATGCCTCTCAATACACATTGGGCTTCAATGTGAAAGACGACCTGGGAGCTGCCCTCTCCGACTACTCGGTTACCGTGACCGATGCATCTGGCAACAAGGTAGATGCTAATTCCGATGGGACCTTCTCGCTGAACGAGGCAGAGGATTACATCTATACCGTCACTGCCGATGGGTACACCGTGCGCAAGAACACTGTGAACATGGAGGAGGATTCGACCATAGACGTAGTGCTGGTCCCATGTTGGGATGGCGTGACCCGCACCGAGCCTCAAAAGGACGAGGACGGGTGGTATCTGATCGGCACGCCAGAGGAGCTCGCATGGTGGAACGTCAATGCCACGACATCTGACAATGTGAGGCTCACGCGTGATATCGCCATGGGCGACACCGTCAACTACGTTGTAAACGACGAAGACGGCAATCTGGACAAGGGCAATTGGACCCCCATGTTCATCAAGGAGGATGAATCCTACACCGGAGAGTTCGACGGTGACGGGCACACCATCTACGGTCTCTACATCAACCGCGAGAACCAGATCGACATGTGGCTAAGTTCACTTGGGGAAGTGCTGATGCTCGCCGATCGCGATTCCGTGATAGGAATGTTCGGATATACATACGGCGCCAAGATCCATGATCTTGGAGTCGAGGGCAAGATCTACGTTCTCGACAGGCCGGACTCCATGTACGCCGACTGGATGCAGGTCGGCGGGATAGTCGGAATGGCACAGGCCGGGACGCTCATCGACAACTGCTATGTGAACATGTCGATTTCCGTGATCCAGGCTACCGGCAGCGGCTATATCGAGGGAGGAGACGGGTGTGGCTACGAGCTCGACGGGGTCCCCACGGTCTGCGATGACTATGTGGGTGGAATCGCCGGATCGATCAGCCGCTCCTGCGAGATCAAGAACTGCTATTCAACTGGGTCTTATGTGGCAGAGGGAACGAGGTCTGTGTCCATCGGTGGAATCGTGGGCGGAATGCGCACGGTCACAACTGGGAACAGCCTCGTGCAGGATTGCTATTCCGATGCTCTTATCGGAGGTACTCCAAACGATTCAGTCGGTTCGACGACGATTGCCTCTGCAATGGGAGGCATTGCCGGAAAGAACGGAGCTGGTTCATCCGCAAGCTCGGTTGGAAACGATGCAACGGCAACCACCGGATCTTCCGTGGAAGCTGCAACTGGAGCCGTGCCCGACGGGATGGGCATCACCTCCAGCGACTATGAAGAGTCTCTTGCCATCGTGTCCGATGAGATGCAGGTATGCTCCATTGACGAATTGGAGAACCTCGGCGAGATGACGAGCGGCAACGGCAAGGTTGCAAAGTCTGCAAGCGCGGGAGATTCCGAGGACGGCATAATCGGGCTGGACGCAGATGGCCAGGCGGTGACAATGTCGGGCGGCGTTCCCTATATAGAGCACTGCGTTGCGCTCAACACGATAATCGACGGGAAGCTCGATACCGATAACACCAGCGACAGGACGATCGCCAACAGGGTTTGCGGTCTGGACAACGGCAAGCATACCGACAACTACGCCCTCTCGAACATGCAGGTGCAAAACGCCAACCAAAGCGACGCGTTCGGAGTTGATACCGTCAACGGTGCCGACATCACCGCAGTCGACAGCCGGTATTCATCGACTTATACGGGAGTGGGCTGGAGCACGGACCTGTGGAAGTTCCCAAGCTCCCATACCCCGATTCTCTATTGGCAGGATCTTGCGGACATATCGCCTTCGATAGTCGACAACTTCACCTCCACTCCGGTAAAGGAAGACTCTGGTTTCGACTTCACGGTTTCGCTGCAGGTTGATGGGCATGACGTCGTGCGGCTCAAGACTTACACGTTCGCCGATATGGAGAAGATGGCGTCGAAGGACAGCATGGACGGGACCAAGTACTACTCGTCCTACTCCGGATATGGAGCTGCAGGCCGTGTGGTCACTGAATACGTCTACCTGCAGACGATCCTCGATGATCTCAACCTCTCCTTCGGGAGCGGAGACGTGTGGGAGATGGGCTTGGATTACCCCTACAACACCTACTTCAAGAACCCGAGGTACTACTTCCCCAACTGGGATTCGGGGTCCTCTGAGGGCAAGGTGGAGATCGACCCAGTGATTGCCATCAAGTCCTACGGAGGTAGCAGCGGTATGTCGGAGGATGCTCTCAAGATGTATGCATCTTCGGCCGACACGCTTTGGACATATGTGCTCAACTTCGGGCAGTCGAGCGTTTACGATATCACATACCCCTACTTCTACTATCAGCAGGATGCCGCCACGATGATCTATCCAGAGGATGACATCGCCGAGGGTGCCGTGGTTGACCTTCTCAAGGAGATCGTGGACCAGGCAAACGCCGATCTGGCCTCCGTCGTGCAGGGCGAGAATGAGCTGCAGGTCCCCGTCGGGGAGACTTTCGTGACCCCAGAGGAATATGGCAAGCTCAAGGACGTTGTAGATGCAGCTCAGGCCGTGCTCGACTCCGAGAGCTCGACCAACGATGAGGTCATGACCAGCTACGAGGACCTCGTAAGTGCGATTTCCGAATTCGACTCTGCCAAGAAGACCGGCACCTACGAGGCCGGGACGGTAGACCTGTCATCTGCGTTAACCGTCGCCGAGGGTCTGGTGTCGAACACGATAATCGACACCTCTGGAGCCAACGTCGACAAGACCCACTCCTGGACGACCCCGGATCAACTCGCCGCAATCGACGAGTACATCCAAGATGCTCAGGACCTGTTGAAATCTTCCGATCTTCTCGACCAGACCACGCTGTCTCAGATAACATCGGACTTCCTCGATCAGATCGAGAACTTCGAGAACGCCACCAAGCGTGGGTCCGCCACGGGTCTCGACAAGGTGATCCGTCGTTCAGGTGCCGGACGTGAGGAGACTGCAGTTGCAGCTTCCGAGTCCGCGTTCCCCATCTCCGCTGACACTGTTGTGATCGCAAGCGGCGACAAGTTCCCGGATGCTCTTGGCGGAAGTGCCCTGGCAGGTCTCGAGGACGCCCCGGTCATTCTCTGCTCGGACAAGGGGCTTGGCAAAGAAGCCATTGCCGAGGTGAAGAGGCTGGGTGCCACCAAGGCCGTGATCCTCGGTGGGGCTGCCAGCGTTCCCAATACCGTGGTGGATCAGCTTGGCGAGTTGGGAATCTCCAGCTCCAACATCACCAGGGTTTCTGGATCCGACCGCTATGGCACCAACCTGGCTACCTATGAGTACGGCGAGGGCCAGTGGGGAGACACCGCGATCGTGGCAAGCGGCACCAAGTATCCCGACTCACTGTCGATATCGTCTTACTCCTACTCTCAGAAGAGCCCGATATTCCTCGTCGGAGCAGATGGGACGCTCTCCGATGAGGCTGAAGCCGCAATCCAGGAGGGCGGATTCAAGAGAGTTATCATCATGGGCGGAAGCTCGGCGGTCTCGAGCAGCGTAGAGTCGACAATCGAGTCTATGGGCGTGTCCGACATGGAGGTCATCCGCTTTGCCGGCAAGGACCGTTGGGATACCAACAAGAAGGTCAACGACTGGCTGCTCTCTTCGGACAGCGAGTCTGGAATGACCGTGGAGAACGTTGGCTTCGTGATTGGCGGTAAGGCCAAGGGCGAAAAGGGTGAGGACAACAGGTTCGCAGATGCCCTGGGCGGCTCTGCGCTCCTCGGGTCCAAGAACTCTGTTCTCTACTTGGTGAATCCCGATGACACACAGGATTCCATCGATGCCATTGCTCCCAATGCTTCCAAGGTCGATCATGCCTATATTATCGGAGGCACCGCGAGAATATCGGATGCCTTCGCAAAGGCCCTGAACGAGGCGCTGACATCGAACTGATGATATTGGAGATGAATTTAGGAATTTAGGAATTTTGGGAAAGAAGCCTCGCCCGCAGATGGGACACCCCACCAGGCAATTTGGAAACGTTGTCTTTTAGTTCTTAGCAAGTTGCCAGAAGCTGGGGCGGCGAGTGAGTTTGAGATAAAGATCGTCAAACATGCATTCTTATCCTGAAAGGGGAAGCAGTACATATGGGAAAACACAAGATTTTCAATGTTGCCATGGCCCTGGTGTTCACACTGGGGCTCATGCCAACCGTGCCGGCTCTCGCGGAAGAGGATAGCGGATCTGATTCTGGAAGCACTGAGTCGAGCACGGGAAAAGCCGCATACGTTGAGGGAGAGGTGCTGGTTTCCTTCGATGAGGCCTACAGCTCCAACAAGGTGGAATCTTTGATGAGCACCGAGTCAGTGGAGGGATTCTCCACTATGGCTGCAGACGAAGAGGTGGTCTCTGGCGATGAGAGCTCCCAGACAGTGGTCAAGGTCGAGCTCGAGGACGGCGTCTCGGTTGAAGATGCGATCGATACTTTCTCTGAGGACCCTGCAGTTGAATACGTGCAGCCCAACTACCTCTACTACCTGCCTGAGGACCTTGCGGGTATGGATGAGACGGGATCTACCACCGAGAGTGCCAGCACGACGTCGGAAAGCGACAGCACCACGGCAACTTCCGAGACCTCAACTCAGTCTTCGGACAATTCCACTCTCACCACAACGGTTGACGATCCTGCGGCAAGCGTGAGCAGCTCGAGTGCAACTGCCAACCAATGGTGGCTCTACGCGATCAATGCCTTCGATGCCTGGGATTATCAGACCTGCGACAACAGCGTGACAATTGCGATTCTCGACACTGGAATCAGGTTCGACCACGAGGACCTGGCGGACAACATCCTCACCGACTATGCATACGATGCGGTCAATGAAACCCAGCTGACCGAGAGCTCCACTGGTGATGACTGGGCGCACGGCACCCACGTCGCCGGAATTGCAGCCGGTGTTGCAAACAACAGCACGGGCATTGCAGGGGTCTCCTACAATGCCAATATCCTTCCGATAAAGGTCTTCTATCAAGATTACACTGGCGATATCGTAGCTTCGAGCGCCGACCTCGTCGTAGCTTATGATTACCTGCAGGGTCTAATGGACTCCGGAGACTTGACCGACCTGCATGTCATCAACATGAGCCTTGGTGGATATGGCAGTCCTGACAGCGAAGACTATGCCCTCGAGAA
This sequence comes from Coriobacteriales bacterium, assembly GCA_050946255.1. Taxonomy (GTDB): domain Bacteria; phylum Actinomycetota; class Coriobacteriia; order Coriobacteriales; family CADBOM01; genus JBMNUL01. The sequence continues at coordinate 35,674 of JBMNUL010000006.1, forward strand.
CAGAATCTCGACTATGAACGATGAGGGGGTCATGACTGTTTGCGCTGCCGGAAACGGAGAGACCTCTGCAGCTTCCTATCCGTCCGACTTCGACGAATGTGTTTCCGTGGTGGCGACCACAGCGGACAACAGCCATGCCTACTATTCCGACTACAACTCGAGCAAGGACATCGCTGCGCCCGGTGGAGACGGTTACAGCACCGGTGGCATCTACAGCACCTACAACTCCAGTTCTTCCAGCTACGCCAAGATGAGCGGCACCTCTATGGCTGCCCCGGTGGTATCTGGATGTGCTGCGCTGATCTTCGCATACGAGCCTGATATCTCCGTTGAAGACGCAACGCAGATTCTCTATGACACGGCGACCGACCTGGGCGATGAGGGTTTTGACAATTACTTCGGATGGGGCCTTGTCAATATCGAGGCGGCCCTCCAGTCCATGCGCAATGCCGTGATCTCTGCCGACGACACATCTCTCTACGTCACCCAGAGCCTCCAGCTCTCCGCCGAGCTCTACACCAATCAGGATGACGATCCTGCGACTGGAACTACCTGGACCTGGAGTGTTGACGATCCGAGTGTGGCCACGATCTCTACTGACGGCGTTCTCACTGGTCTGTCCGAGGGAACCGTCACCGTCACCGTCACAGCAGATCTAGACTCCACTGTCACCGGTACGAAGACCTTCACTATCAACCCGATTGAGATTCCAGATGGTATCACCGCAACAGCTGCTTCCGGTTCCGTCGACGTGACTTGGGGTGACACCCCTGCTGCAACGAGCTTCAACGTCTACCGTGCAACTGGAAACACCGATGATGCAAATTGGACTCTGGTGGGAACCGTTACCTCAGACGAGATTTCCGATAGCACCTACACTTTCTCCGATACCGACGTCGAGTCCGGTGTGCCCTATTACTACAAGGTCGTGCCATATGGAACTCTTGACGGCGAGTCTTACGAGGGCAATGTCTCAGATGTGGCGGTAGCGATTTACATGGATCCCGTCACGGTGCTCTCCGGTTCCGACCGCTATGGGACACTTTCCAAGATCGTCGACCTGTTCAATGCAGAGCAGTCGATCAGCGATAGCCAGACATCCACGGTTATCGTGGCTTCAGGCGAGAACTACCCGGATGCCCTGTCGGCTTCTGGTCTGGCAGGCGTGCAATCGGCGCCTATCGTGACCGTGAAGAGCGACGAGATCCCAGATTCCTCCGAGGAGATACTCACGTCTATGGACCCGACCAAGGTCATTGTCATTGGAGGCACGGCGTCTATCTCGGATGATGTCGTCAGCCAGATCGAGACGCTGCTTCCCGATGCAACCGTGAACAGGGTTTACGGCTCCAACAGGATCAAGACTTCTCAGAAAGTCTACGATGAGGGCAAGGGATCTTGGGGATCTACTGCCATCATCGCCTGCGGCACAAACTTTGCCGATGCTCTCTCGGTCTGCTCGTATGCTTATGCTTCCGACAGCCCGATATTCCTCGTCGACCCAGATGCCACTCAAGTGATTTCGGCCAACACCCTGCAGAGGATCAAGGCCGGCGGATTCGATGAGGTCATCATCGTGGGAGGCGAGGCTGCGGTTCCCTCCTACGCCGAGGATCAGCTCTCCAGCATCGGCGTCTCCTATGTGAGGTGGAGCGGCAGCAATCGTTACGAGACCAGTGAGGTCATCGCTCAGAATGCGGTGAGCGAGGGCGTGCTGAGCGCTGACGAGATCGGGATTGCCACGGGCAGCAACTTTGCCGATGCCCTTGCGGCAGGGCCTCTCATGGGATATCTGGAAGGCCCGCTTCTCCTCGTCGATGATTCCACAAATGGCCTTTCCGCAACAACTTCAGATGGTATTCTGAGCGATTACAACGGAACAACCGACTATCTCCTGGTGTTCGGCGGAGAAAGCGCTGTCTCCCAAACTGTTTGGGAGGCGGTGGCAACCTCGCTGGGGCTTGAGTAAAGTTTTTCCTGGCAAAGGGCCCCTTGTGGAGTATTCCTGAACTGCAGGATCATCTCACCGGGGCTTGAGCAGAGCCAGGTGAATGGCCATTGACAATCGAATTACAGGGGCAGCGCGGTTCAATCGAGCTGTGCTGCCCCAACTTTATACAAATGCAATAAAATCACATTGCTATTATCTTTCGATGGAGAAAGGCTGATGGAAATCACTTCGGATTTTCCATGAATGTCTGGGGGCGCTCTGGTCAACCTGATATTTTGGGTAATCGAGAGCTCTCTCAAGTTGTAAGGAAAGTGTATGCTTTTTGCAAAGGGCTTTTCTGAAGGCGGTATCCATGAAGGGCAAGAAAATATTCAGTTTCTTAATGGCTGTGGTCTTTACCGTTGGGTTGATGCCCACAGCACCAGCAGTTGCCGAGGAACAGGGTTACACACAAACTGAGGATTCCGAGGGCCAAGTCGCCACAGCAGGATCCGGCTCTTCGACAAGCGGCGCGGTGGATGACACTCAGAATCTAAACTCAGAATCATATGTTGACGATGAAGTCATAGTCGTGCTCGACAACTCCAAGGTTTCGAAAGGTTCTGGAACTGACGGTATTTCCACAATGAGCCTCGAGGAGTCTGATACGTTCTCGGGAATGACGGATGGCCAGGAGACAATTTCCACCGATGAGGACAATGGACAGACCACTGTCAAAGTCGAACTTTCCGATGGGGTTGACGTTCAGAGTGCCATAGAGACTTTCGAGAGCGATCCGGCAGTTGTGTATGCTCAGCCAAATTACAGGTATTATCTCCTAGACGATTCGACTGGGTCTGTTTCCACGGATACCAGTGCAACAAGCTCGGAAGATGGTACGAACGTAACAACCGAGACCGATTCTGTGGATTCCGG